>JAUVUS010000188.1 GCA_030600865.1 Bacteroidales bacterium
AAATTGTCCTTATCTAAAAGTGCTGTAATATTAGTTTCCCAGGGTTCAATTTCAATTGATGGAGCTTCATAAGCAGTTGATGAACTATAATACTCATCAGCTAAACCTGCCATATGATGTCCCATTTCGTGAATCATTAAATAATCAGCAAATTTATTGTCAACGGCTACAGTTGTATAAAGTTTATAGATTCCGCCACCACCGTAAGTTTGTTCATTTACTAAAATTGAGGTAAACTCGTAAGGTGCTGCAGATGCAATATCACGAATGGTTCTATTATCATAACTTAAAACATAACGTTCAGAATCAAAACTACTGTAATGCGTTGATAACGCAGTGCGTTTGAAAACTCTCGGATGTGGCCTCGAAACTCCCGATTCTTGTGATGGAGATTTAACAGCCCAAACATTGATATCATTTTTACGAGATTTATAAGGTTCAGCATTAAGTAAATAATTAGTCATACGTTTTGCATCAGCAATAAATTTATCCATTTCTTCAATTGTATAACCATCTCCAAGAAGCACTAAATCCAATTTTTCCCTTGGATCACCGCTTTCATGAATTGCAACAACTTCTTCTGTATGCTTAATATCTGTAGGATTAACCAAACGAGATTCAGGATCAATATCATATGTCCAAACAGGTTGGAATTTGTTTTGACCATCGCGTTTGCTAATTCTAACTGTTACCGGTTTTACAGGCCAAGGGAAACGAACAGACTCATGAAATGTTCCCCATTCTTTTTTAGCTTCAGGTGTCCATTGCCACTCACCAAAAATACTGGCATATCCACGCGAATACAATAAGGTTTTAGATTCCTGATCGATTACTTCTAAGAAAAAGTAGCCAAGTTCTAACTCATCAATTAATGTTTTTGTACTTCCGTACCATTCTCCGTCAGATATAATTTTGTCTACGGCAAAATGCTCAGTCTCTGAATTTCCTGTGTGGAAATAATCTAAGCGCATAGTTTTGTTTTTAAAGAAATCATTAAAAACAACATTCCCGTTATTTACCACATTAATTTCTGCAACAACAACATTTTTAGCTTTGTTTTGCTCCGGTTGAGTAGGAGTACAGGCTATAAGTACAATAACTCCTAATAATAAAGATAATAGCTTTTTCATGGTTTAATTTTTTGTTTAAAGATAACTTTATTTTGGATAATTTATTTTTCAGGAACAATTTTTGTAGTTTGAAAATGATTAATTTCGTTTTTTAATAAAAATCAATTCGAATTGAATAAGATTTTAAATTCAGATCAAAATCATATAAAGATATTTAAAGAATATTTTGATAAATACTTCGATGATATCAGGGCTTACTTGTATTATAAATGTTCTGATATAGAATTGTCAGAAGATATTTCACAGGAAGTTTTTATGAAACTTTGGGAAAATATTGATAAAATAAAACAGGATACAGTAAAATCTTATTTATATACCATTGCCGGTAACTTGTTTAAAAATCATTATAATCGTAAAAAGGTTGAATTTAAATTTACTTCAAGTTTATCAGAATCTTTTGCAGAATCACCGGAGTTTTTAATGGAATTTAAGGAGTTCGATAAAATACTTCAAAGTACATTAGCAAAAATACCCGAAAAAAGCAGAATTGTTTTTCTAATGAGCAGAATTGATAAGCTAAGCTATAAGGAAATTGCGGAAAGGTTACAATTAAGTGTCAAGGCTGTTGAAAAAAGAATGAAAAAAGCATTAGAGATTTTAAATAATTTAATCGATTTTAAAGTATAAATTTGATTTGAAATGAGCAATCAGAATAAAGATATCGATAAAATAATATCATCATACAAGCCACCTTTTAAAAAAACTAAGGCTGAGGTTTGGGGTGAAATAATTTCTAAAATTGAAAGCAGATCAAAACCTGCTACTTATAGGATTATTACTTTTAATAGAAAATTTTATTATGCAGCAGCTTCTTTCCTAATATTTTTAGCCATTACATTATTTGTTGCAGATAAATCATACAAAACTTACTATGTTGAAAATGGAGCAAAACAAGAAATTATTCTGCCTGATAACTCTATTGTTTTAATTAATAGCGATTCACATTTTTCTTACTCAAAGCTTACCTGGAATTTTAAAAGAAAAGTAAAATTAAATGGTGAAGCTTATTTCAAAGTTAAAACAGGTAATGAATTTATTGTTACCACTCCAATAGCTCAAGTACAGGTATTAGGTACAGAATTTAACACGTATTCAAGAAACGGATTATTTGAAACTAAATGTTTCTCAGGGAAAGTTCAGGTTAAAAACAAGACAAATAAAATAGTTTTAACAAAGGGGAAAGCTTTAAGCATAGAAGTAAAAAATAATAAAAGCAAGCAATTTAATTTTGATCACATCAATAATAAAGATTGGAGAAATGATGTATTTTCGTTCGATAAAAAAAGTCTGGAATTTGTTTTTGATGAATTAAGTAGGGTGTTTGACGTTGAAATTGTAATTGTAATAATTAATAATATACACGAACGAAAATTTACAGGAAATTTTGAAAAAGAGAGTATTGAAAATGCTTTGGATGTGGTTTGTTTATCAATGCAATTAAACTATAGAATTACTAATGATAAAACAGTTATTATTGAAGAATAGTTTGTATCGAAGCGTTAGATTTGTTTTTATTATTCTTGTTGTAATACTTGTTGTTAGCAAAAAAAAATCATTTGCTCAGCACCAAAATTTAAGTTTTAATGCCAGCCTTGATTCTGTTTTATCATATTTTTCTCAAGAATTTGGGTATAAATTTGCGTATGATAACGAACTTGTCCAAAAAATAATCATTAATCAAAAAATCAATTTCTCGGATTCAGAAAAGGAATTGGAAAAGCTTTTAATATCTAATGGATTTAGTTTTAAGCTTATTAATTCGGTTTATGTAATTATTCCAACCGATATCCCTAAAAAAAAATACAATTTAGTTGGTATAGTTAAAGATAAAGAAACCGGAGAATCTCTTCCGTTTGCTCATATTATTACTACCGATAAAGAACTGTTTTGTGTATCGAATCAGGATGGCTATTTTTCATTTCTTGATTTAAGTCTTGATACATTAAATCTTATAATTAGTTATGTAGGTTATAATCCGGCTGTTTATAAGATAAAATCATTTAATGAAGGTAAATTAAAAGTATTCTATTTATCATCTCAGAATCTCGAAATCAACGAAGTTGTTATTCATGCTGAATCAGAAAGTACTTTTCAAGCCGATAATCAAACAGGATTAACTACCTTAAATACTCTAGACATATATAAATTACCTAATTCAGGCGAAAGCGATGTTTTAAAATTAGTGCAAATGATGCCGGGTATTAAAAGTACTAATGAATCGTCGGCCGATTTAATTATCAGGGGAGGAACAATGGATCAGAACCTCATACTTTTTGATGATTTTACATTGTATCATGTCGATCATTTTTATGGAATGGTAAGTTCATTAAACCCAAAAGTCATTAAGCATATTCAGGTTTATAAAGGAGGATTCGATGCGCGTTATGGAGGACGAATGAACAGTGTTGTAAATATTGTTGGTAAATCAGGTAATTCGGTTAAGCCATCGGTTGATTTCGGAGTTAATATGCTTAGTGTCAATTTAATGATCGAAGCTCCGTTATTTAATAAAGGTTCTGTATTAATCGCAGGCAGACGATCATATACTGATATTTTTCAAACCCAATTATTCAATCAAATGTTTGAAAATATTAATGATTATGACGAAATAAATATTTTGCCAGCAGATTCTTTTAACATATCAGATGGTATGTCAGGTGGCATGTCGGATACCGATGATTATAAACCTGTTTTTTATTTTTATGATATTAATGCTAAACTTTCATATTCCATAACTGAAAAAGATAATATTGCATTAAGCTATTTTTCGAGTTTTGATAAACTAAAAAGAGATGAATCAATATATGGTAGTTTTTTTAGAAATGACGATGTTCTTGGAAATAATGGTTTAAGCTTAAGGTGGGGAAGACAGTGGAATAACAGGTTTTATACAAAGTTTCTCTTAAGTCAGTCGAAATTTTTTAACGAATTTTTAAGTACAGAACAGTATGAGTTAGATTTTGAAAATTATATTACTTATAAAATTCAAAATACAAATGATGTTGATGAAAAAGCATTAAAATTTAATTCCGAGTACAAATATTCAGATCATTTAAGCCTTGACTTTGGTTATGAGCTAGTTAATCAGCACATAAACTATATGTTAAAATATTCTTATGACGATTATGAAGAAATAGGTGAGGATATTTCTAATAATAGTTATTTGCACTCGGCTTTTATTCAAGGAAGATTAGAAAACTTTCATAAATTCGATCTAAGTCTGGGACTCCGAAACAGCTATTATAAGCAAACCGATAAATTATATTTAGAACCCAGATTTAATTTAACATATCATTGGAACAATTATTTTAGATTAAAAGCAGCGATAGGAAAATATAATCAGTTTTTAACTAAAGTTTTTACCGGCGAAGAAATTACAAATTCCAAAAGTTTATGGTTTATTTCTGATGGTGTAGATATACCTGTTGGAGAATCAAATCAATTCATCGTGGGGTTTCAATACAGCAAAAATAAGTTTCTTATTGATGTTGAGTATTATAAAAAGAAAGTTGACGGTATAGTTAAATACGTATATGATTTTTCAAGTTATTACGAATTAACATACGATACCTCATTTTACGAAACCGGAGCATCATTTCATAGTGGTTCTTCAGATATTCAGGGAGTTGATGTTTTAATAAGTAAAGACTTTGGCAAGTTTTATAGTTGGATTAGTTATTCTTTAAGCGAGAACAATAATAAATTCGACAAATTAAATAATGGAAAACAGTTTTCTTCAGTTAACGACCAGAGACACGAATTTAAAATTGCAGGAATAAAATCATTCAAGAATTGGAATGTTGCACTAACGTGGATTTATGGAACCGGCTTTGTTTATTCCTATCCATATTATTCTATTGATGATTATACCTATTATTCGGAAGATGTAAAATTGCCTGATTATCATAAACTGGATTGCAGTTTTACTTACAACTTTTGTTTAAGGAATTTCAAAGGTAACATTGGTATTTCAGTTTTAAATTTATATAACCGGCAAAACAAAAAAATACAAGAATTAATCCCTTATGTTGATGAATCTGATACTTATTATGATTTAATGTCGGTTAACCTGCCCGGAAGAGCTATAAGCGCATTTTTTAATATTAAGTTTTAGTTTCTTGTCATTCCTGCGAAGGCAGGAATCTGTATATTAATAGATTCCTGATCTTCGTTTCACTCCGTCAGGAATGACATTAAATAAAAAAAGTAGGGTGTTTTGATGGTTGTTTGTAATTGTATTCAGAAAAGCAATTATAAACAATGTTAAAAAAACAGGAACATATCAATAAAATAATAAATCCGAAGAATAGTACTCAAAACTATTTGGATATGTTTTTATCTGATAAAATTCAATTAAAAGTTCCTGTAAAAACTTCACATGATGAAATCTGGACAAGCCTTTACAATCGTGTACCCTTGGCGGATACTTGGCTTCTTTTATTGCGTTTTCAGCTTCTGCGACCGTTTTGACCATCGGGATTATCAGACCTCTTGCTCCTGCATCAAGGCTTCGGTGTATCCAGACAGGATCATTAAATGGCAAACGTGCTACGGGAACAGTATCAAAGGCATCTATTG
>JAUVUS010000034.1 GCA_030600865.1 Bacteroidales bacterium
ATAAAATTGGCACTTTCAATTATAAATGCAGCATCAATAGGGATGGCTTTATACGTATCAAAATCAGGTAATTGTTGTTTTTTTATATATCTGTAACCAAAATACGCTGAAAGAATTATTATTAAAGATGAGATTCCGATTAAAACTTTTTTAAGCATAAGAGATCAATCCATTTATTCGTTCTTTTCAAAAATATTAAATATAATTTTATAACTAAAATTTATATACTGGCAAACATAATTAAAAATTGATTAAACCAATAATATCAAAGCTAATCAAATAGTAAATTTGTGCTTTAAAAATGTATACTTTTGTCATCTTATGTATATAAAAAAAAATCTAATATTAATAAGTTTCTTTTTACCTCTTTTTTCTTTTGGTCAAACACTTCTATTAAAAGATGCAGAATTAAACGATCCGGTTGCTCATGTTGCAATTTATAATCAGGACCGCACCAAATCAGCTCTTTCAAATTCAAAAGGAGAGGTTTCTCTAAATATTTTTTCGGCGAGCGAAATGATTTATCTTCAACATCCATCATATAAAAAAATACAATTTACTAAATCCGGTATAGACGGGTTTGTTATTTATTTAGAGAAAAAAATTATAGAAATAGAAGAGTATGTAATTTCTGCATATCGATGGGAACAAAATAAAGATGAGATTCCAAATAAAATAACAAGACTTACCCGGGAGGAAATAATATTTGATAATCCTCAAACTACAGCCGACTTATTAGAGAATTCAAACGAAGTTTTTGTTCAGAAAAGCCAAATGGGTGGAGGTAGTCCAATGATTCGTGGGTTTTCGACAAACACTGTTTTATTAGTTATTGATGGTGTAAGAATGAATAATGCAATTTACCGTGAGGGGAATTTGCAAAATATAATTTCATTAGATGCAAATATTATTGAAAGTAGTGAAGTGATTTTTGGTCCCGGATCGGTAACTTATGGAAGTGATGCATTAGGTGGCGTAATGGATTTTCATACTTTAAGAGTAAAGCTTTCAACAGGTGAAGGCACACATTTTTCCGGGAATGCATTTACACGGTACTCGTCGGCAAACAACGAAAAAACAGGACATTTGGATTTTAATATTGGATCAAAAAAGTGGGGTTTTTTAACAAGTGTAAGTTATAGCGATTACGATGATTTAAGAATGGGAAGCAAAAATAATTCAGAGTATCAACGCCCTGAATATGTTAAAAGAATTAATGGAATAGATTCAATTATTACGAATAATAATCCCGACGTTCAAATAGAGTCAGCTTACAACCAAATCAATTTAATGCAGAAAATTCGTTTTCGTCCTGGCAAATATTTGGATATGACTTATGCTTTTCATTATTCAAAACTTTCTGATGTTCCGCGCTACGATCGTTTAATTCAATATAATGGTGATGATTTGAAATATGGAGAATGGTATTACGGCCCTCAGCTTTGGATTATGCACGCATTAAATGTGAATTATTCAAAGCCAAATACGCTTTTTGATAATTCGAAATTAACACTTGCTTATCAGGATTATGAAGAAAGCAGGCATGATAGGAAATATCGAAGCGTAAATTTAAGAGAAAGAAATGAAAATGTTTATGCATATAGCTTGAATCTTGATTTTGATAAAAACCTGAAACGCGACAATCAACTATTTTATGGTGTTGAAGCGGTTTATAATTCAGTTAATTCAATAGCTCACAATAAAAATATTGTAACCGGCGAAATATCTCCTGAATCAACCCGATATCCTGATGGAGTAAATAATTATACAACTTTAGCTGCATATTTAAGTTATAAAGAAAATTTTAGTGAAAAGTTTACAACAATTACCGGTTTGCGTTTTAATTATGTGAGTCTTTACTCAACGATAGAAGATACTACGTTTTTTAATTTTCCTTATGATGATATTTCTGTTAATAGCAGTGCTTTAAACGGATCAATAGGGTTTGTATATAAACCAGAAAAAAGTTGGCAAATAAATCTGAATTTATCATCAGGATTTCATGCACCAAACATTGATGATATGGCAAAGATTTTTGATTCTGAACCTGGTAATGTTGTTGTGCCAAACGAAGATCTTAAACCCGAATATGCGTATAATGTGGATTTAGGAATTTCAAAAAACATCGAAGATTTTGCTTCTGTTAGTATTACCGGGTTTTACACCTTTTTAAATAACGCTTTAGTACGCAGAGATTACACGTTTAATGGCCAGGATTCGATTATTTACGATGGAGAAATAAGTAAAGTTCTTGCCATTGTTAATGCCGATAAAGCTTATATTTATGGTTTTAATGCTGCATTAAATATTAATCTTCCATTAAAATTTAATTTTAAATCAATAATTAATTATACCTATGGTGAAGACCAGGACGGATTGCCGCTACGACATGTTGCACCACTGTTCGGAAGTACAAAAATAACATATACTAATAAAGGAATAACAGCATCGGTTTTTGCCAGTTATAATGGAAAAATTGAATATAAAAATTTAGCTGCAAGCGAGCAGGATAAACCTTATATGTATGCGACCGATAATAATGGTAATCCATATTCTCCTTCGTGGTGGACATTAAATTTTATGTCATCATATGATTTTAAAAATCTGGCAACAATTAACCTGGGTGTAGAAAATATTCTTGATAATCGTTATAGGCCGTATTCTTCGGGAATTGTGGCCCCGGGTAGGAATTTCATAATCGGACTACGTATGTATTTTTAGAAAATTTAAAATTATTGTAACTTTTTGGTTCGAAGATTGTAAAGGAATATATTAAATTGGTATTTTTAGTTTTTATTAATTCAACCAATCTTTTCAAGAATGAAAAATATAGTTGCTGCTGTTTTCTTCCTGTTTTCTTTGAGTTTGTCTATGTATTCACAAGAAGAGTCACAATCAAATATTATTGATCAGGATAAAAAAAAGTACGAAGAAAATGTATTTAACCAGGCTTTTGATGAATATTCAGACACTACTGATTCAAAAAGAAAACTGTATGATAGAATTCCCGAAAAACTTCCCGATTGGGTTTTTACCCCGATTGATTTAAGCTCAACTACAAAAATTGTTGGAATTTCGGATCCAAATATGGAAAAAAAAGAAGCATACAAACAAGCTGTATTAAGAGCGAAAGCAATGTATGCATTAATGAATTTTAGCACAGTGAGTAATATTACAGATGATTATACTAATTTAAAAGAATCAGGGAAGTATTCATTATATACAACAAAATTCCAGGATTTTTCTCTGTCAAAAGCAGAAATGGCTTATAATGATTCATTAATTATATTAATTGATACTTTTTATACAAAATACAACGAAGGAGTGGTTTTGATCGAGATTAATCATAAGTTAAATTCGAAAGAAAATAAAGACACACTGTTTGTTAAAGGAGAACATTTACAGGTATTTATCGAGAAAAATTTCAGAAATGAAAAAATTGAGTTTTTCAGTTTTTCGATTCAGGATAATTTAGAAAAAAATGATTCAAATGATTTTTTAGCACAATATAATTATAGAATAGTTAACCGTGGATATGATATTTATTCAATTTATGGTGATAAATCAATTGAATTTAAGGAACGAACTTATAATTATCGAACTGACTTAGAGTTTGCAAAAGATACCACAGATTCTGAATTAAATACTTTCAGGTTAAGCCGAGGATTGTGGAATGGATATTTAACAGGAGTTTTAAGCAACATAACCGTGCTGTCAAAACAATTGGCAAGTCATATAAAAAATACAAATGATTATTACACTTTAAAAAACGAAGGTCTTATTCGTACAGTGGCGCGAAATAAAGTTTCATTTGATTTTAACGATTTTAAGATGTACGAAAATAAGTTTTATGTTGATTTGCGTGGTATAATCTTACAATAGCTTATTTTTGTATAAATAAAGCTTGGGTCTGATTATGAAACGACCTTATTTCCCATATTTAATACTTTTTGTTTTTTTATTGATTGGACACATTGTATTTGCTCAAAACGATAGCGCATTAGTTTCTGTTCAATACAAATTAGTAAAGCCAAAATCAAATCAAATTCCAAATTATTCCGGAGATCTTCAAACACAAACAGCTCGTTTAAAATCAGAAAAACCAGTTAGGATTTTAGTTTTAGATCAGGATAATCAGCCTGGTAAAAATTTAGCCGTAAAACTTCAGAATATTTCTGTTCCTGAGGGCGATAAAAAATTTAAAATTACTGATACCCTTACTTATACTGACACATTGGGAATTGCAGAAACATATGTTATTTTGGGTTCAAAAGAAGGAATGTATGAAATTTCGGCTCAATTGGTAAAATATCCGGAAACTAATTTTCTGATTTATAAGATTTTTGCACGGAAAACAAATTGGGTATTTCTTCTTATTGCCGGTTTAATTGGAGGATTGGGATTGTTCCTTTTAGGGATGACAATGATGAGTGATGGAATGCAGAATGCCGCGGGTGATAAAATGCGAACAGTATTGAGCCAGATCACACATCATAGGCTTATTGCAGTGGGAGTTGGAACGTTTGTTACTATGATTATACAAAGTAGCAGCGCCACAACAGTTATGTTGGTGAGTTTTGTTCATTCTAAACTAATTAAATTTAAAAATACCATTAGCATAATTCTGGGAGCAGGAATTGGGACAACCATAACGGCACAGTTAATAGCATTTAAATTAACAGACTATTCTCTTTTATTAATTGGAATTGGGTTTTTATTGAACTCGTTTACTAAATCAGTATATGTACGAAATATCGGTAAAACCATTTTAGGGTTTGGGATATTATTTTTTGGAATGCATATTATGTCAGAGTCAATGTATCCATTGAGATCTTTCTCTCCTTTTATAGATTCAATAGTAAAACTTGAAAACCCGATTTTGGGAATACTTGTAGGTGCAGCATTTACTGCCTTAATACAAAGTAGTAGTGCATTTATTGGTATCATGATTGTATTGGCAACACAGGGTTTATTGAGTTTAGAGGCGTCTATCCCTTTGCTCTTTGGTGCAAATATAGGAACAGCAATTACGGCAATTTTAGCAAGTATAAAAACCGATCGTGAAGCAAAACAGGTTGCTTTAGCACATACATTGATAAAAGTTATTGGTGTTCTAGTCTTTTTGTTTTGGATTCCACGGTTTGCTGAATTAGTGAAAATTATTTCACCAAAAAGTCTTTTGCCTGATGGAGATTTTAATTCTTTAGCCGAAACGGTTCCGCGTCAGATCGCCAATGCACATACCGTTTTTAATATTGTTTTAACATGTTTGATTCTCCCTTTTACAAATGTTTTTGGAAAATTTATTGAAAAACTTCTTCCCGTAAAATTTGTTGAAAAACCGATTTTAAAACCGATTCATCTTGATTATGGAATGGTAAAGAATTCATCTTTAGCATTGAGCTTAGCAAAAAAAGAAACAATAAGGATGGGTAAGTTGGTTCAGAATATGACCGGAGATATTATTATTCCATATTTAGTTAAAAAAACAGAAGTTATAAATGAGATAAAACAAAAAGAGAAGGAAGTTAATTTTCTGCGTGATCAGATTAGTGATTATATATTGAAAATTACGCGCGAAAACCTTAATGAAGAACGTGTAAATGAATCATTCCAGTTACTATATGCGGTAAAAGAATTTGAACAAATTGCTGATATAGTATCTAAAAACATGATAAAAAAAGCGGCAAGATGGAGTAAAATGGATTTTGAATTTTCTGTTGAGGGTAAAAATGAAATTATAAATTATCATACAAAAACCCAAAAACAGTTAAGTAGAGCATTGGAAGTATTCGAAAATGTAAATTTGGAGAAAGCAAAAGCGATGAAAGAAAAATACCGACGATATCGAAATATGGAAATAGAATTGGAGAAGCAACATTTCAAAAGATTGCAGGATGAAATAATAGAAACAATTTCAAGCAGTAAAACACACGTTGAGCTAATGACATATCTGAGAGCGATCAACGGGCATGCAACGAATATTGCCAGAATATTGTTAAAATGGCCGGTAAAAACTAAGTGAAACAGGTATTGGTGGATTAGCAAAAAACTGGAAGCCATTTCAGAATTAATTTTGAACCTTTTTGTTCTGATATTGTTTGATTCAACTATGCCAATTTAAAAAGAATGCATAAACTTATCTTAAGAATCCATAATTTATTAACATATGATTAATGAAACCGTATTATTCGCATTTGGACTAACTTTATTTGCAGGTTTATCTACAGGAATAGGAAGCGCTCTGGCTTTTTTTACAAAAACAACAAATACTAAGTTCCTGTCGTTTGCTCTGGGCTTTTCGGCGGGTGTAATGATTTATGTATCAATGATTGAAATCTTTTTTAAAGCTAAAGATTCTTTGGTAGCAGAACTGGGAGAAAAAATGGGTTCATGGATAACTGTAGCTTCTTTTTTTGGAGGTATATTTTTTATTGCAATTATCGATAAGTTAATCCCTTCAATAGAAAACCCACATGAAATTCGAATGGTTGAAGAAATGGATGAAGAAGCAAAAAAAGAACATAAGCGTAAAAAACTCATGAAAATGGGAATGTTTACCGCTTTAGCAATTGCTATTCATAATTTTCCTGAAGGTTTGGCAACATTTACTGCTGCCCTTACCGATCCTAGTTTAGGTATTGCAATTGCAGTGGCGATTGCTATTCATAATATCCCTGAAGGAATTGCTGTTTCAGTGCCAATTTATTTTGCAACAGGTAGTAAAAAGAAAGCATTCTGGCATTCATTTTTGTCTGGTTTAGCAGAACCGGTAGGTGCTTTAATTGGTTATTTAATATTAATGCCATTTCTGTCGGATACTCTTTTTGGGATTTTGTTTGCAGGAGTAGCCGGTATTATGGTATTTATTTCTATTGATGAGCTTTTACCTGTTGCACGAGAATATGGTGAGCACCATTTGTCTATTTACGGTTTAGTATTAGGAATGATGGTAATGGCAGTTAGTTTGTTGATGTTTATTTAGTAAAAAAAGTATCAAGATACGAGACATGAGCCTGCCTGACGGCAGTCAGGTATCAAAATATACTTAACCAAGTATTTTTTTTGATCTCGATACCTGACTGCCGTCAGGCAGGCTTGATACTTGTATCTCAAAGCTAATATCTAAAAAGGTTTAAACCCTATAATTTCTCTTACTTCTTTGATTGTTTTAGATGCGCTTTCTCTTGCTTTTTCCGCACCCATATTTGCTACTTTCCTTAAATAGTTATTATTAGCAGAAATTTCCAGTATTTTTTCCCGAATAGGAGATGTGAAATTTATGATATCTTCGGCCAGCTGCTTTTTTAAATCACCATACCTGATTTCGCAATTAGCATATTTTTCTTTAAAGAAATCAATCGTACTTTTTTCTGAAACAACGTCCATTAATGTAAATAAGTTTTGTATAGGTTCCGGCATTTCTGAATTCATTTCAGTAGGACCACTATCAGTAACAGCACGCATAACTTTTTTTCTAATATCTTTAGGATCGTCAACCAGGTAAATTCCATTTCCTTCTGATTTTCCCATTTTTCCCGTACCGTCTAAGCCTGGAATTTTTATTAATACCTGACCAAAATTATATGGTTGAGGTTCAGTAAAATATTTAACTTTATACAAGTTATTGAACCGACGTGCAAATTTACGGGCCATTTCCAGATTTTGTTCCTGATCTTTCCCCACAGGAACTTTTGAAGCGTTATGAATAATAATGTCAGCAGCCATCAGAACGGGATAAGTCAGAAGACCTGCATTTACATTTTCGGGCTGCTTTCGTACCTTATCTTTAAATGATGTTGTTCGCTCAAGTTCCCCAACATAGGCATTCATGTTAAGAAGCAAATATAATTCCGTTACTTCTGGAACATCGCTTTGTAAGTATAAAGTGGCAGCTTCCGGATCTAAGCCACAAGCCAGGTATTCTGCTAGAACTTGCTTAACGCTGCCATGTAAATCTCCAGGAGTGGGATGTGTGGTTAATGAATGATAATCCGCAATAAAGAAAAAACAGTTGTTCTCGTGTTGCATTTTTATGAAATTTTTTAATGCACCAAAGTAATTTCCTAAATGTAGGTTTCCTGTCGATCTAATTCCGCTAACAACCGTTTCCATAAATTTTTTATTTAATTTATTTATTGAATATAGTACTTTTGCAAAAGTAAAAAATGTTTGTTAATAAAATAAAGTTAGTATGGCTTTAGTTAGATTTTTATTGATATTATTCCTGATTTATTTTATTGTCAGAATTTTCACCCGATATATATTTCGATCTTATTTTAAAAAGATGCAACGGAATTTTGAAGATCAACAAAACCAATACAATAACAAAAAAGAAGGTGATGTTACCATAAATACAAAATCCGGTAAGGGTAAAAAGATAGACAAAGATGAGGGTGACTATGTTGACTACGAAGAAATAAAAGAATAATTTCTAATTAAATATCCATTTTCGAGGTATAATGTAAGTAAGCTATTGGTATTTTTTCCTTAGCGGTCAGGGTGTAGTACCTTGAATGCTAAACTTATAGGTTTTTTTGATATAAATCAGATTTAAAAAAGTGTTTCATCAGAGTTTTCGTAAGCTTCATCAATTAATATATTTGGTTTTTTAGATGCTTCAACTGCAAGCTGGTCACATCGTTCATTTTCGGGGATATTGGCGTGTCCTTTTATCCAATGGAATTTTACCTGATGTTTTCGATAAATTTTTAAAAATCTGATCCATAGATCCGGATTTTTCTTTTTCTTAAATTGCTTTTTTTCCCATCCAAATACCCAGCCTTTTTCAACTGCATCGGCAACATATTTCGAATCAGTATAAATTTCTGCAGTACTGTTTTCATTTTTTAAGGTTTCTAAGGCAACTATAACAGCTAATAATTCCATTCTGTTATTTGTTGTTTTTCTAAATCCTTCTGAAAGTTCTTTTCTGTGCTGTCCTGATTTCATTACAATTCCGTATCCTCCCGGTCCGGGATTTCCACGGGCAGCGCCATCGGTATATATTATGATTTTTGACATAAGTTTTATTTAAGGTATAAATATAAAAAATATTAGTCCAATCTAAAAACCCTGCCAGAGTTAACCTTGTTGAAAATTCTAAATTATATTAAGTAGATTGCCAGTTAGTTAATGCAACTCTGGCAGGGTTGATAATAAAAATAATACTTAACAAAGGCTCTATGTCGAATAAGGTGGGTGATATTTATTTCGATATTAATTATTGATGTTATTTAGAAAAAACACTCAATAAACAATACACAATAATCAATAAAAAAGTTAAAAGAAAGTCGAATATGCAGAAATAATAAAAATTGAATATTGTATGTTGGGTGTTGAATGTTTAATTCCTATAATGAAATTTGAGTATAAAAAAATGGCAGGGTCAGAATATTCTAAACCTGCCATGAATTATCTCGATTTTTTTTATTTAACAATAGTCATTTCTTCAATTAAGTGTTTCGCTCCGGCAAATTTGTCAATAATAAATAGAGTATACCTAATATCAACATTAATACAACGTTGTAATTCCGGTTCGAAAACAATATCACCACTCATGGCTTCCCAGTTACCGTCGAATGCTGTTCCAATAAGCTCTCCTTTTGCATTTATTACCGGGCTTCCTGAATTTCCTCCTGTAATATCATTTGTAGATAGGAATGCAACAGGCATTTCGCCATTTTTTAATGCATATTGTCCGTAGTCTTTATTATTATAAAGTTCTTTTAATTTATCAGAAACTACAAATTCCCAATTATCCGGATCTTCCTTTTCCATTACTCCTTTAAGAGTGGTTATATAATCGTAATGTACTGCATCCATAGGATAGTAATCTAAAACAGTACCATAGGTCAAGCGCATAGTGAAGTTTGCGTCCGGATATATAGCTTTTCCTTTGTTCATTTTCAAAATACCGCCAACATATAAACGGTGGCCTTTATCAAAGTTGCTATTTATTGGTACAAGATTTTCTTCTAATTCATCATATTTTTCGTTAATATATTTAGCCGCAATATATGCAAGATCTTTTTCTAAAATTTCTTTTGAAGGATTTTCTAAAAACTCAAATAGTTTATTTTTATCTGTAAAGATAGACGACTCAAACATTTTATCAACGAACTGTTTATAGTTGTTGTTATAGTTACTTTCTATAGTATTATAGATTTCAGGAAAAAACTTCTTGTCGACATTTTCTGTAAAAATTTTCAACATTACAGGTACAACTTTTTGATCTGTTGATGCATTATAATTCTTATAAAACTTTTCTGCTATTCCTTTAAATTCCGTAATTACTGATTCAAGTTCTACTGTATTTTTTGACTCAAGAGCATCATAAAGATCTTTTGCATCATACGCTACATCAATAATTTCCATGCTTTTTAACATGGCTTCTTTGATATACTGCCTTGCGTGCAAATATTCTCCCCGTGAGGTAACAGCATTATTTATTAATGATAAGGCTTCTCCATACTTTTCATTTCTGTTTGGATTTTCATTTACCCACAAAGAAAATTTGGTTTCGTTAGTTCTCTTTTTTTCGATAATTTTAAGCTTTTTAAGGGCCTTGTTCATTCCAATTGAATTTTTCCAGTAATTGGCTGAACCCGCATATTTATTGGCATATTTAATTCGAATAGTATCATTAGCAAGCATATCTTCCAATAATATTTCCTGACGAATTCCGCGAATATAGATTTTGTTGGTATTGGTTATCTTTATTAACTCATCAACCTCCATCGAAGTCATATATCTGTCAGTTCCTCCGGGATAGCCTAAAACCATTGCAAAATCATTTTTCTCAACTCCTTTTAACGAAACGGGTAAATGATGTTTTGGCTTATAAGGAACATTATCCGGGGAATAGTCAGCCGGTTTATTATCTTTATTTGCATAAATTCTAAAAAAAGAAAAATCACCTGTATGGCGTGGCCACATCCAGTTATCTGTATCAGCACCAAATCTACCTATTGATGATGGAGGCGCTCCAACCATGCGGATATCTGTAAATGTTTCATAAACCAACATGTAGTATTTATTACCACCGTAAAAGTTTTTAATTTTTGCATTATAATGCGTTCCCATTGTGGCTTCATAGGCAAGACTTCCCCCTTTTATTTTAGCGGCATCTTGCCTCTCTATTTCTGTCATATCATCGATAAATACAGAATTAATTTTTTCAGTAACATCTTCTATACGTACCAAAAAAGTTACTTTAAGCCCAGGTGTAGGTATC
>JAUVUS010000259.1 GCA_030600865.1 Bacteroidales bacterium
CAACAATAATTATTTCTTTGCACCTAAAATCTTCATATTTATTTACAATATGCTCTATAAAAATTTAGGTGCAAAGAAATAATTATTGTTGTTAATGAAACAGGAAATAACTATTTGACAGAAAATAAAATTCAATTTTCAACAATAATTATTTCTTTGCACCTAAAATCTTCATATTTATTTACAATATGCTCTATAAAAATTTTGTTTTCATTATATCTTAATGACAGTTTTGGAAGTCCCATCCGTGATGATTTTCCGGCAGCGAGTATAATTACAGAAAATTCTTTTTCTATTTTATTATTTTGCTTCATATTTTTTCCAAAATTGATCATAAATATAGAAGAAATTAAAGAATCTCAGCTGTTTTCCGTAGATTTGTTACTATTAAACTTTCACATTTTTTGTTCTTTGTGTTTTCTTAGTGACTTTGTGATTTAGTGGCTATTTTTTTGCCGCAATCCCGAAAGCTCTCGGAACAAAACACTAAATTACACTAAAATAATTTTGGAATCTGTAACTTGAAATTTGAAATATATAACGCCATGTCAGACAAGTTTTATCCCATATCTATAAAGCAATTATTACAAATTATTTTAAAAGAATATAATAATAGCCAAAGTATTTTTGGTATTCCTGAAGAATTATTCTTTAATCCTGTAAAAGATAATCTTTTTAAGGTAGAACAGTTTAATCAAAGTATTGATTCTCCACTTGGTGTTGCTGCCGGCCCGCATTCTCAAATGGCACAAAATATTATCGTATCATGGCTGATGGGTGCTCGTTATATTGAATTAAAAACCATTCAGACATTGGATGAGCTTGAAATTGCAAAGCCTTGTATTGATATGCAGGATGAAGGCTACAATTGTGAGTGGTCGCAGGAATTAAAAATTAAAGAAAGTTTTAATGAATATTTGAATGCTTGGATTATCATTCATATTCTGAATAATAAATTTGGTTGAATAAAGACATTGGAACTATTTTTAATATGAGTGTCGGGTATAATCTGGAAGGAATTCTACAGGATAATATTCAGTGGTTTTTTAGTAAAATGAATGATTCTTCTTTGGAACTGGGAAAAAAGATAAATGAAATTCAGGAAATTTATCCTGACATTGATTCCATCGAGATTCCTACACAATTATCAAATAATATTACCTTATCAACCATGCATGGTTGTCCGGCAAATGAAATTGAAGACATTACCAAATATCTATTGGAAGAAAAAAATCTTCATACTTATGTTAAACTAAATCCAACATTACTGGGTTCAGATCTATTAAGAGAAATCCTGAATGATAAATTAAACTTTAGAACAGAAGTTCCTGATATTGCTTTTGAACATGATTTAAAATATCAGGATGCTTTAAAAATCATTCGATCGTTACAAGAAACAACTAAGCAAAAGAATCTTCAATTTGGATTAAAACTGACCAATACGCTGGAATCAATAAATAACAAATCAGTATTCAATTCCAATGTAGATATGATGTACATGAGCGGTCGTGCTTTACATCCTATTTCAATTAATGTAGCAAAGAAATTACAGAATGAATTCGATGGTGAATTACAATTATCATTCTCTGCAGGAGCCGATGCTTTTAATATTTCCGATATTTTATCATGTGGTTTTAAAACAATAACAGTATGTTCCGACATTTTAAAACCGGGCGGATACATGCGATTGAATCAGTATTTTGAAGAACTCATAAATGATTTTAAAACTCAAAATGCAGGCAATATTCCGGAATTTGTAAAAAAATCAGGAACTGGTAAAAACCTGAAAGATGTTGCTTTGAAAAACCTGAATAAATACGCGGAAAAAGTACTTGATTCGAAACTTTACAAAAGAAATTATTTAAAAGATCCTGACATTAAAACAGATAGGAATCTTGGTTATTTCGATTGTATTTCAGCACCTTGTAAAGATACCTGTGCTACTCATCAGGATATTCCTGATTACATGTATTATACTTTCACTAATCAGTTTGATAAAGCTTATGAAGTGATTTTAAGAACAAATCGCTTTCCTTCAATTACAGGAATGGTTTGCGATCATTTGTGCCAAAATAAATGTACTCGTGTTAATTATGATAATTCCCTGCTGATTCGCGAAGTAAAACGATTTATTTCTGAACAGGATGAAGTAAAATTAAATCCTGAAAATAAAAATAATTTTAAAGTTGCTATTATTGGTGCAGGGCCATCTGGTTTATCATGTGCCTATTATCTTACCTTAGCAGGATTCTCGATTGATATTTTTGAAGCAAACTCCAAAGCCGGAGGAATGGTTCAGTATGCTATTCCGGGTTTTAGATTAACAGATGAAGCTATTGAAAAGGATTTTAAACGTGTTACCGATCTTGGTGTGCAAATTCATTATAACAGCAAGGTTGATAAAGAAAAATTTCAATCATTAAAAGATAATTATAACTATTTATTCATTGGTACGGGAGCGCAACTCTCTGCTCCTTTCCATCTGGATGGAATAGAATCAAAGGGAATAGTTGATTCGCTGGATTTTCTCTTTAAAGCTAAAAAAGGAGAAGAATCTGGCATAGGTAAGAATGTGGTTATTATTGGTGGTGGAAATACAGCTATGGATGCTGCAAGAACGGCTTATCGTTTAGTTGGAAAAGATGGCAAAGTAACCATAGTTTACAGACGTACCATAAATGAAATGCCTGCCGATCAGGGAGAAATAAAAGCTGTCTTAGAAGAAAATATGGAAATTATTGAACTGGCAGGGCCTGAAAAAATCATAAATAAAAACGGACAGGTTAAAGCTTTGCTTTGTAGTAAAATGGAATTAAAAGAAACAGATTCATCAGGCAGGCCAAGGCCTGTGAAAATTGAAGGATCCGAGTTTGAAATTCCGTGCGATACCATTATTCCGGCAATTGGTCAAAGCCTGGATATTGATTTTATAAAGAAAGACTTATTAAAAGCAGATACAAGTAATTATCAAATACAAATTGAAAATATATTTATTGGTGGTGATGCTTTGCGCGGTGCTGCAACAGCTATTAAAGCTATTGGTGATGGAAGAAAAGCTGCTGAACAAATCATAAAAAAAGCAGAAATTGATTTTAACATTCCAAAACCTGTCAATGGAAAGAACTTAAGCAAAAAAGAACTAATGCTAAAAAGAGCAAGCAGAAAGTTTGCTCCTGAACTAAAAGAACTGGATATAAATGACCGTAAGAATTTTAAACTGGTAAGCAAAACACTAACTCAGGAAACTATTATAAATGAAGCTGAACGTTGCTTATATTGCGATGAAATTTGTAATATATGTACAACGGTTTGTCCTAATTTTGCCAATTATTCTTATGAGATTGAACCTGTAAGCTATTATCTTCAGAAAGCCATTCAATTGGAAGATGGAGAAATTGAAATCCAAAATGAGGGACTTTTTGAGGTTAATCAGAAATATCAGATACTTAATATTGCTAATTTCTGTAATGAATGTGGAAATTGTAATACATTCTGCCCAACCAATAGCGCACCTTACAAAGAAAAGCCGAAATTCTGGTTAACTAAATCGTCATTTAATCTGGCAGAAGAAGGTTTTTATCTTGAAAACACTAAAAATGAAAAAACTCTTCTTTACAAACGAGATAGTAAAATTGTATCACTTTTAGAAAATCAAAATGAATACATTTTTACATCAGAAGAAGGAACTGCAAGATTAGATAAAAATGATTTTTCAATTTTGGAAATTAAATTCAATTCAAAATCTGTTAAGGAAATGAGCTCTGACCTTGCTGCAGAAATGAGTCTGTTATTAAAAGCTGCTGATAACTTAATATTTAATTAATCTATAAACTAAAATTCTGTTTTACTTTTGTTTCCGACATTACAAAAGAGCTGTAAAACTGTGTGATATTGCCGATTATAGAAAATTTATTTGTAATAAACTGATGAAAGTCGTCCATATCATTACAAAAAACTTTTAAAAGAAAATCTGAACTACCGGAAATATAGTACGATTCCATAACTTCATCCAGCTTTTGCATTTGAACTTCGAATTCCTCAATTGCTTCTTTTGTATGCTTATTCAAAGATACAGAAACATAAACAATCAGCTTCTTTCCTATCATTTTAGGATCAACCAATGTGATATACTGTTTAATATATCCATTCTTTTCAAGTTTTTTTATCCGCTCATGAATTGGAGTTGTGGATAAATGCAATTTTTCGGAAAGTTCGCGAATAGTAATTCTGCTATTGGTTTGCAGGATATTCAATAATTTCTTATCTATTTCATCAATCGTTTTCATCTTAGCCTATTTTTCTGTTCCTATAAATGTAATATATTGCAAATATAATATATTCCTATTAATAAATCAATTAATAGTATATTTTACCATTCTTTTATTTTGTTAAAGAAGATATTTATATTTTTCGTAAATTGCAAAGCATATTAATCTAATATTACATTAATGATTCCAATAATTGATAAAGTGACCAATGAGAAAGCATTACAAAATGCTGTGCAACGATACAAAGAAAACGGAATAATTCTTCCAACTTTTGAACAACAAAGAAATCCGGAATTAATTCCTGATAAAATCAAAAATCAACTAAAAAATATTGGTTTATGGGACATAAATCCTTTAAATCTTTTTAGGATTACTTGGAAAAACGAGCCAAAAGAAAAAGGCGGCTTATTTGGAAATGTGAACTATATAGAATTACCAAAAGAGATTACAGGTGTTAAAGCAAGAATTATTTTACTGATAGGAAAATGGTTTCCAACCGGATCGCATAAAGTTGGAGCTGCTTATGGTTGCTTAGCACCAAGAATTAC
>JAUVUS010000186.1 GCA_030600865.1 Bacteroidales bacterium
TGGCGGCTTAGTTCCACCGTTATGTGTTAAAATTATGAGTAAAAGCTAAAATGAAATACGCACTGATACATGGCAAAAAAACTGAGGCTACCAAAGGAGCAAAAGGATTCTGCCAAGCATGCGGTTCAGAATTAATTGCAAAATGTGGGGAGTATAGAATAGATCATTGGGCGCATAAAAGTAAACGAAACTGCGACCAATGGTGGGAAAATGAAACTCCATGGCATCGCTCATGGAAAAATAATTTTCCCATTGAATGGCAAGAGGTCCTCTTACCTGATGAACAAACGGGTGAAAAACACATCGCCGATGTTCGCACCACTGATTGTCTTGTTATTGAGTTTCAGCACTCACGTATTGATCCCCAGGAGCGTAATAAAAGAGAGGAGTTCTATCAAGCCATGGTTTGGGTCGTTGACGGTACACGACTAAAAAGAGACTATCCTCGCTTTCGAAAAGCGAAAAACAATTTTTATGATTCAGATCAGCAAGGAATCTTTTTCGTTGATTATCCAGAGGCTTTTTTAAATCCGAGTTTACTAAAAACATGGGATGCAACACTTACAATCTTGAGTTTTATTATTTTTTGTTTTTTTAAGATATGCTCTTTTATCATTTTTCGAATATTTTTAGTTTGAGTTCTAAAAATACAACATAAAAAGTTAAGTGCAAATTTTTTTGCCCATTTTTTCTAAAGGTTAATTTTATGCTTTATGCAAGGGTATAATCAAGCTGCTTTTTTTCTAAATCAGCTTTTACAATTTTAATTTTCACAGGATCTCCAAGTTGATAGGTTTTTTTATTCCTCCTGCCAATAATTGAATAATTATCCTCATCGAAAAAATAGTAGTCATCGTCTAGCTCACGAATATGAACAAGACCTTCACATTTACTTTCATTCAGTTCTACATAAAAGCCCCACTCTGTTACGCCCGAAATAATTCCATCAAAATCTTCACCAATATGCTCTTTCATGAATTCAACTTGCTTATATTTTATTGATGCACGTTCAGCTTCGGCTGCCCTTTTTTCCATTTCGGAAGAGTGCTTACACATATCTTCATATTTGTCCTTATTCTTACTTTTTTCACCCTTAATATAATCGGTTAATATACGATGAACCATCATATCAGGATAACGTCGTATTGGTGAAGTAAAGTGAGTATAATATGGAAATGACAAACCATAATGTCCAACATTTTTTGTAGAATATATTGCCTTTGCCATTGAGCGAACTGCCAATGTTTCAATTACATTCTGTTCCTTTTTGCCTTGAACTTCGTCTAATAAATCATTTATTGAAGTAGTAATGTTTTTATGCCCGGAAGTATTTATAGAATATCCGAATCTCTGTATAAATTTCGAGAATCTTTCCAGTTTCTCAGGATCCGGTTTATCATGAATTCTATATACAAAAGTTTTTGCTTTCTGTCCTTTTTTTACCTGACCAATGAATTCAGCAACACGTTTATTCGCCAGAAGCATGAATTCCTCAATCAATTGATTTGATTCTTTATGTTCTTTAAAAAATACTCCTAAAGGTTTGCCTTTTTCATCAATATCGAATTTTACTTCTACGCGCTCAAAAGAAATAGCCCCGTTTTTAAATCTTCGCACCCTAATTTTTTTTGCCAAATCGTTTAGCAATAGTAATTCACTCTTAAATTCTCCTACACCACCTTCAATTATAGCCTGTGCTTCTTCATAATCAAATCTTTTATTAGAATTGATTACTGTTCGTCCAATCCATTGATCCAGAATATCGGCATTTTCATCTAATTCAAAAACAATACTATAACAAAGTTTTTCTTCATTAGGTCGTAAGCTACAAACCATATTCGAAAGCTTCTCAGGGATCATTGGAACAACTCTATCGACCAAATAAACAGAGGTTGCTCGCCCAAAAGCTTCATTTTCAACTATTGAATCCGGAGTAACATAATGTGTTACATCAGCAATATGAACACCGATTTGCCAATTTCCATTTCCCAGTTTTTGAATTGATAAAGCATCATCAAAATCTTTAGCATCGGCCGGATCTATAGTGAATGTTGTGATATCACGAAAATCCCTACGAGCCTTATAATCTTTTTCTGTAATTACTTCCGAAACTTTATTAGCTGCTTGTTCTACTTTTTTATCGAATTCGTAAGGTAAATCAAATTCAGCTAAAATAGCGTGCATTTCGGTTTCGTTTTCTCCAGGCTTACCTAAGACATTTACAACTTCTCCAAAAGGATTTTTATATTTTTCGGGCCATTCGGTAATTCGTACTACAACCTTATCACCATTCTGTGCACCTTTTAGTTTAGGTAAGGGAATAAAAACATCATAAGGCATTTGTTTGCTGTTTGCTGTCATAAAAGCAAAGTTTTTTGAAACTTCCACAACACCAACAAAATTTTCTTTTGATTTTTTTATAATCTCAACAACTTCACCTTCCGGCTGTTTTCCACGCATTTTAGCATATAAATAAACTTTAACAATATCGCCATTTAATGCGTGATTTAAATTCGTTTGCGTTACAAAAACATCCTCGTCTGATTCTTCGGAAACAACATATCCCGCACCTCTCATTGTAAGATCAACTTTTCCTGTTATATATCCGCCCTGAGTTGTAATTTTAAACTTACCACGGGATATTTCTACCAATATACCGGAATCCCTTAATTCGTATAAAATAGCCGTTATTAAACCTTTTGTTGAATCATCTTTTATTTCAAAACGCTTTGCTATTTGTTTATAATTAAATAGTTTGGTTGGATTATTTGTAAACAATCCAATTATCTTATTTGTAAGCATTTGTTTATTCATTCCAAAGCTCTTCTTGCTTTTCTTCTTGTTTTTCTTTTTTCCTTTTTTCTTAATTTCTTTATTCATATTATTTTAATGTTTTTTACAAAAATAACTAATCATTATTAATTGATAATTAGCTTATTGTTACTTCTTTTTTAAATTTTTCGGCAATTTCACGGATACTTGTTTCAATAGGTAAAACTTTTTTACCTATTGCCTTTTTCACTTTCTCATTAGAATATTTCGATACCGATAAACTTGCCCTTATAATATCTTTAGTGATTTCTCTTTTTTTAATTCTTAGCATACCTGCAACTTTATCTAAAAATACAGCAACTTTCAAAAGATTTTTTGTTGCTTTCCGTTTTGGTTTTTCGACTTGCATTACTTCGGCAACTTTATCAAATAAATCCTTGTAATTCATGTTTTCAGCATTCAGAATAAATCGTTCATTACTGATATCGCTTTCCATTAACCGTACCATAACATCAACCACATCTCTTACATCAACAAAACCAGTTGCTCCGGTTGTAAAATATTTCATTCCGTTAGCTGCCTTAGTAAATAATAAACCACTTCCGGAGCTCCAGAATCCAGGACCTAAAATAACTGATGGATTTACAATAACTGCACTTAATCCTTCCTGAATACCACGCCAAACTTCCATTTCAGATCTAAACTTGCTTACAGAATATGCCGAATGATATTTAGAAGAGCTCCATTTCGAATTTTCATCGATAAGCTCTCCATTTAAAGATCCACCTAGCGAAGCAATGGAGCTAACATGACAAAGTTTTTCAATATTATTACTCAAACAGAGATTAACCACATTTTCGGTTCCATGCACATTGGCATTTATAAACTGGTTTTTGTCTTTACCATCAAAAGAAACTATAGCTGCACAATGATACACCTTTTTAATGTCAGAGAATGCTTGTTCCAATGAATACAAATCAAGAATATCACCCTCAACCCAATCAATCTTTTGAATTAATTTTTCAGAATCATCCGAATAATACGAAAATATTTTCTTTACCAAGTCTATCTTTTTACTATTGCGAATTAGTGCTCTAACCGATTCGCCTTTTTTTGTCAGCTCATATAATAAGTGTGATCCGACGAGGCCTGTACCACCTGTAACTAATATCATTTTATGAAATATTTTCTGATTCTTCTTTTCCCCAAATTAATTTTTTACTAAAACCTAAACGGTTATCAGTAAATTTGAGAAAACTTAATTCAACAACCCACAAATTGGTTTTCATTAGCATGGCCACCGGAAATCTTTTCAGGTATCTTGCTTTTACTTGTTTCAACAAATCGTCGTTTGGTTCATACATTTTACCCTGAAACTGTACTCCCTGTATTTTTCCTATTACATTCGTTTCTAAAACAATTGATCCTCCAACAATACTTTGGTTTAATGCATCTTGTGCATGCTTTGTTTCATGATCTGAAGTAAATACCAACATATTTTCATCTTCGAAATAAACATAAAAGCAATTGGCACAGTAAGGAATATTTTTTCGTGTAGTTGCTAATGTTAATACGTGATGTTTATTTATAAATTTAATTATTCTTTTGTCGATTTCGGTCATATTTTTATAAACAGTTATTCTTCAAATTAGTTTAACAAAGCTAAGTATAAAATATTTATTCATTATGAGAAAGCCTTAACCCTAAATTAACTTGTCCGGCAGATTAAATCTTTATAAATTCGCAGAAATTTAACACTTAAAATTACGATTATGTTTTCAGGTATAGTTGAAGAAGCTGCTAAAGTTGTAAAACTTGAAAAAGATAAAGGCAATTTACATATTACTATGCATTGTTCTTTTGCAGATGAATTAAAAATTGATCAGAGTGTTGCTCATAATGGAGTATGCTTAACTGTTGTTAAAGTTGACAAAGATAATAAAACTTTTACAGTAACTGCAATTCAGGAAACTTTAGACAAATCGAATCTCGGTTTACTTAAGGTTGAAGACAAGGTGAACCTTGAGCGTAGCATGAAGATAGACAGCTTGCTGGATGGCCATCTGGTTCAGGGTCATGTTGATCAAACAGCCGTTTGTAAAAATGTTCGTGAAGCTGATGGAAGCTGGTATTTTACTTTCGAATATGATCCTTCACTGGAAGATTATATTACGGTTGAAAAAGGTTCTATTTCTGTTAATGGGGTGAGCTTAACCGTTGTAAATTCAAAAGATAAATCTTTTGAAGTAGCAATTATTCCATTTACTTACGATAT
The DNA here is from genome assembly GCA_030600865.1 of Bacteroidales bacterium. Taxonomy (GTDB): domain Bacteria; phylum Bacteroidota; class Bacteroidia; order Bacteroidales; family UBA12077; genus UBA12077. Next base: position 5,048 of record JAUVUS010000186.1, read on the forward strand.
TACTAATTTCCATCAATTTAAAGCCGGGACGGTTGTAAATATTGAGTTCGATATTATTGGGAAATATGTTGCGCGAATTGTGAAACAGCAATTAGCTAAATAAAATCAATCATAATATATTGAAAGCCTCATATATTATGGGGCTTTTCTTATATCATCAGGGTTCTAATTTCTTTGTTTTAAATATGCGTTCAATCTAAAACTAAAATAATTACATTCCTGTCTACCGACAGGCAGGTTAGGTTCTTAGCGTCTGCCTGCCGCAGGCAGGGATTTACTAACATGCTAATGATAAGATTTCTAATTTTTATGTACTTTATAAAATTAGCCGCTTAGCACCTTTTCAAACTAAACTCAAATATTATTCACTCATATCATCAAAAAATTATCTGAGTGATAAAATTTTGATTGCATTTTATTGTACATAAGTCTATCTTTGTACGTTTTAAAATATTGCAGGCCATAAAAATATATAATATCAATGACTAAGAAATTTCCGGAATATAAGCAGTTAGATTTGTCGCAAGTGAATAAAGATATACTTGAACGTTGGAATGAGAATGATACATTTCACAAAAGCATAACTACACGTAAAGGCAAACCAACCTTTGTATTTTATGAAGGACCACCATCGGCTAATGGTATGCCGGGAATTCATCACGTAATGGCACGTGCTATTAA
>JAUVUS010000199.1 GCA_030600865.1 Bacteroidales bacterium
CTGCAGAAGTTACTCGAGTATCTGCTTTAGTAAAAGTTGCCCCTGAAATTGCTGAAATGGATTTAAATCCATTTCAGCAATTTCAGGGGCAACTTTTACTAAAGCAGATACTCGAGTAACTTCTGCAGCAAACATTTCTTCGTTAACACCTTCCTGTCCGCGAGCACCTTTAATAATACCATAACTACGAAGATTTTTAATCATTTTTCCTGCTTCATCTTTTGCTATCGGAGCTAGTCCTGCACTTACATCTTTTAATACTTCGATAAAAATTCCACCCAAACCACAAAGAACCATATGTCCGAATTTAGGTTCTGCTTTTGCTCCAACAAATAATTCAGTTCCTGAAAGCATCGGTTGTAAAAGAATTGCAGTAGTATCCTTAATCTTTATCATTCTATCAAATTCCTTCGCTACAGTTTCTACATCTTTAACATTAAGAACAACACCACCAACATCTGATTTATGAACAGGTCCAACAACTTTCATTACAACAGGCAAACCTAATTCTTGTGCAGATTTTACAGCATCTGCCTGAGTAGTCACAACAGCTTCTCCCGCTCTTGAGACTCCGGCTGCATCTAATAATTCCTGAACTTTTTCAGGAGATAAATATCCATCTTCTGAATTATCTATTATATTTCTAATTTTTGTATTATCTATTTCAGGTAATTCTACATTTTCAGGAACAGGTTTTTCGGTATTATAAATTTTCGCCAATGCATTTCCGAATACAACCTCATCAGGGAAATTAATTCGACCCTTTGCAATAAATGCATCAATCTCATCTTTTACATTGATAACTGATGGTAATATCGGATAAATTGGTTTTTTGCAAATTTTCATCTTCTCATCCAACAAATCGTAAACATCATAAACAGGAAATAAACCGGGGCTGCCAAATATTACAGCCATTGCATCAATATTATCAAAATCATTTTCGCAGGCATCAATAATATGTCCAAGTTGTTCAGCTGTTCCTGTTGCCAAGAAATCAATTGGATTTGCAACTGATGAGCCAGGGTAAAGTTTTTCTAATAAAGCATCAGCTTTTGGTCCGTCAATATGCGGAATTTCCAATTTATTATTTGATAATGCATCAGTTAACATTACAGCTGGTCCTCCGGCATTAGTAATAATTGCAATGTTTTTACCTTTTAATTCAGGATGCATAAATATTGATGCAACAGTTGCTAATTCATCGCGCCCGGCACAACGAACAATTCCGGCTTTACGGAATAATGCATCAACAGCAACATCAGAACTTGCCAGGGCGCCTGTATGCGATGAAGCTGCCCGGCTACCTGCTTCAGAACTACCTGCCTTAATCGCTGCAATTTTACATCCTTTTCGGATTAAGGATGAAGCATGTTTAAGCAACATGTCAGGCTTATCAATACTTTCTATATATAATAATTTAACTTTCGAGCTAGTTTCAGAATCAAAACTTTCATCCATATATTTCACAATCTCTTCAACACCCAACTGAGCACTGTTTCCAACTGAATATACACTTGAAAATTTCAAACCTTTTGGCACTCCTGATTCCATAATAAATACAGCTGTAGCACCAGAGCCTGAAATAAAATCAACACCTTGAGGATCAAGCTTTGGAATTGGAGTAGTAAAAATTCCGTTATGATTTTGATTTAATACACCTACACAGTTTGGTCCAATCAGGCATGCACCATTTTCATTTACAATATCAACTACTTCCTTCTCTAATTTAGCACCTTCTTCGTTTTCTTCACTAAATCCAGCTGAAAGGATGATAAATGCTTTAGTCCCTTTTTGCTCTGCTAATAATCTTACAGTATCAGGGCAAAATTTAGCTGTAATGGCTAAAATTGCCATATCAACTTGTGGTAAGTCATTTGGATTTTTATAACTTTTCACACCCTGCACTTCATCTTCCTTAGGATTTGCAACATACAAATCGCCTTTAAAATTTCCATCAATAAGATTTTTTAAGACTTTCCCACCAGGTTTTTGAATATTATCTGAACCACCTACAACTACAATACTCTTAGGATCAAGAAGCTGCTTTGTTATCATATTAATAATTTTTACTATTTTCTATTTTTACACAAATATACTAAAAAGAAAAGAGCTTCTTACTTACAATCTGTAAGCATTTTGTCATATATATTTACAATTCGAAACTAACAATCAGAAATATTAACACGTTTGATAACTTACATTATTAAACATATTATGCAACATATACATAAAAACATGTTATACAAAATAAAAGACAAAAAAGTCCTTTATTAAACATTTATTATTAAATGGATGTTATTACATTTGTGAACGAATTAACAATTGCATTTTTATGAGCAACACAATTGATACAATTTTAAAACAAGTGAATCTCTCTAAAGAAGATATCATCAGGCTTTTACAAACAAATAAGGAAGACAGAAATAAAATTTTTACTCATGCAGCAAAAGTAAAAGCGGAATATGTTGGAAGAAAAGTTTATTATCGTGGTCTTATAGAAATGTCGAATATTTGCAGTAAAAACTGTTATTACTGTGGTATTCGTTTAGACAACAAAAATGTTGAACGTTACGACATTAGTGATTCTAACATTATAGATGCAGCAAGATTTGCACATAAAAACAATTATGGATCAATTGTATTACAAGCCGGAGAAATTATATCACCAAAATTCACAAAACGTATATCTAATCTTTTAAAACAAATAAAAGAGATTTCAAACAACAAATTAGGAATAACTATTTCGTTAGGTGAACAGCCTGATGAAGTGTACAAGGAATGGTTCGAAAGTGGGGCTCATAGATATCTTCTTCGAATTGAATCTTCGAATCCTGATTTGTATTATAAACTGCATCCAAAAGATAAAAAGCACGATTTTGAAACAAGATTAAGTTGCTTAAAATCACTTCAAAAAATTGGATATCAAACAGGAACTGGTGTTATGATTGGCCTGCCTTTCCAGACTTATGAAGATTTAGCAAATGATCTTTTCTTTATGAAGGATTTTGATATTGATATGTGCGGAATGGGACCTTATATTGAGCATAATGAAACTCCTCTTTATGAATACAAAGATCTACTCATGCCAATTGACGATCGTTTTACTTTGACATTAAAAATGATTGCCCTTTTAAGAATTCTAATGAAAGATATTAATATTGCTGCAGCAACTGCATTGCAAGCAATTAATCCAATTGGACGTGAAAAAGCAATAAAAGTTGGAGCAAATATAATAATGCCAAATGTTACTCCCGGAATGTATCGCAACAGCTATAAACTTTACGAAAACAAACCTTGTACCGATGAAGAAGCTGCCGATTGCACAAATTGTATGGAAATGCGTATAGGTATAACCGGTGATGAAATTGGCTATAACGAATGGGGCGATTCGAAGCATTTTGAAAAAAGAAGAAGCTAGTTTTTAGTTCAAAGTTTAAAGTTCAAAGTTTCCCCAAATTTGGGATAGTTTTAAATCTCAAATTTGTTGGTATTACTTAATCGTAGAAAATTCGTGAATTTTCCGAGTTAAGTTTGCATTTCAGTAATAGCTAATAACTGAAATCTGATAAATATCATTAGTATTTACCTTTCTAATGACTATATTTGTATAAATTAAGTTTGATATGAATCCATTCTGTTCAAATAATTTATACCACAATTTTGGCAAAGGCCTTTTCGAGTGCTGGATTTGCTGATATTAAATTAAATACCCTTTTTAATATTCTTTGTTATAACAAATCCTTACTTCATTAAATTAATCATGACTAAGTCTATTAGTTTAACAATATTATTGACTTTCATTTTATTAATAGTTAAAACGTATCCTAATGATGTATATCAGGCTGATTCGATGATCATGAAACTTGGAGAATTACCAAATGATACAAATAAGGTAAACACTCTTATTGAGATTATTGATAATTTAATCGAAACTAATTACAGTAAAGCTTTATATTATGGATACAACGCTTTAGAATTAGCAGTTAAATTAAATTATTATGTTGGTATATCTAGGTCGTATTATTATCTTGGAGTTACATACAATTATAAAACAGATTATAAAAGAGCCATGATTTCCATACTGGAGAAAATGAAAATTGATGAATTCCTAAATGATACAATAGCCATTGCTGATAACTATACCTTTATTGGAAATATATATTATCAGGTCATGGAGTACCATAAAGCACATGAATATTATATTAAAAGTCTGAAATTATATGAGAGTATGAATTATTTGAAAGGTTTAGGGTTTACATATAATAATTTGGGAAATATATTCGAAGTATTTCAGCAACCTGAAAAAGCTGAAGAAAATTACCTCATGTCAATAAATATTGATAAACAAAATAATGATTTCAAAGGTCTGTCCATAACGAATAACAATCTTGGTAATTTGTATTACAAACAGTTTTATGATACAAGTGCAGTAAATTATTTTTACAAGGCCATAAAGTATCTTCCTCGCGCAAACAGAGTAAGTATTACGGTACTAGTATATAATAATCTGGGAGATTACTTCCTTTGGGCTGAGAATAATGATTCAGCATTATATTACTTAAACAAAGCTTATTCTATTGCCGAAGAATATAATCTCCCCTATTTTAAAAATAATATTGGATCTTCTCTTAGTAAAATATATGCAATGAATAATGATTTCAAAAAAGCATTTGCGTACCAGTCTATACACAAACAATTAAATGACAGTATTCTCAGCATTAATAATTCCGGAGGACTAACTCTATTAGAATTCCAATATGAACAAGAAAAAGAAGAAATTGAGCAAAACTTACTTTATTTTAAGAAGCAAAAAAAGATAAAATCAATTGTATGGGTAATTTCTGTCTTTATTCTTATCGTGACTGCTACAACTATTTCATTTATTATTTATCAGAAAAGTAAAATTAGGGAGAGTAATTTAAATAAAGAAAATATAAAGATAGAAGCTTTGAGATTGGAAGAACAACTTGAATTCAAGAATAAAGAGATTGTCGTTATAATGATGAATTTATTTGAGAGGAATGAATTAATTAATAAAGTTGTAAATAACCTCACGTCAATCCTTCCAGATATAAAAAGAACAAATTACTCAGGTATAGAAAATGTTATTACAGATTTAAAAGGCAACTACTATGAAAATATTTTAAAAGAATTTGAGTGTAGATTCCAAAAAGTGCATATCAATTTCTTTAAAAATATTAGTCAAGATTATCCAAACCTAACAGGAAATGATTTAAAATTATGTGCTTTTTTAAAAATGAATATGAGCACCAAAGATATAGCTTCTCTAACTCACCAAACATTAAATACAAAATGATCAGACTGATCTATCCAGAGTATCGGGAATATGGTGACAGACTTTTACTTATCCCACAAAAACGCGCTCAAAAAAAACTGATCGGCTTCATCTATCAGGAAGAAATCCTTAAAGTCCTGGCAACGGTGAATCTTAAACA
>JAUVUS010000245.1 GCA_030600865.1 Bacteroidales bacterium
AGATTTCTTCCTGCTATGGCATAATCAGCATTGGTTTTTACTTTTCTTCCCTGATATAAACCCCACAAAATCAATAGGGTCAAATAAGATATCATTACAACAAGTAGCTGTGTTTGATATTCCATGGTATTAATGGTTAATCATTAAACTTATTGGTGTTGTTCCCTTAACAGATCATTTACTGTTTTAACCGGATTAAATGTAATGATCGGAACTTCTACGAACACAGTATTCCAATTTGCCATGGCGCCATTCCATAATCCTGGTAACTCCTGTGCTTTTAAGTTTTTCCCGTCTTTTGACTTGATCGAAATAAAACCTGTTTCAGGATCAATAGATTGATGTAAATCGAATTTTTCGTTTTTGTAATTTTTTATTCCACATACCAGGTCGACCGGATTAAAATGAGTTGCTGACTTCATGATGTTTAGTTGATCCGGATCATTTGCATCTACCTGGGAAGATTCAACAATCTGAAGCGAAGTTTCTTCTTTTGTATTCTTTAACCAGAATGGCCCTCCTCCGGGTTCCCCTTCATTTTTTACCATTCCACAGATCCTTATGGGACGATTTAAATGTTTGAATAAAAATTCTCTTTTCCCATCATTTGTCTTGTTATAAAAATCAGGTGGTATATTTATGTTTAAATCGGTTTGAGCAAATATTGTAATTTGATCAAGAGAACCATCATCATTCTTTTTTTCTAATTCATTCAGGTATTTGAATGTAGTTGCCTGAAGTTTCAGAAGTAAACCACCAATAGCTTTTTTATGCAAAATAGTAGTTTCCCTTAGCCTGTCAGGCACTATATTATCAATGTTTTTAATAAATATTACATCTGCTTCCAGATCATTCAGATTTTCAATTAAAGCACCATGTCCTCCCGGTCTGAATAGTAAACTGCCATCTTTTTCACGGAAAGGTTTATTCTCCATATCAACTGCAATCGTATCTGTAGATGCCTTTTGCATAGAAAATTTAACAACGTATGTAATCCCAAATTTTTCCTCATATTTTTTAATAACACGATTCAATTGCTCTTTAAACTTTTCCAGATGTTCGGGTGAAACTGTAAAATGCAAATGTGCTGTATTGTTTTCGGATTTGCTGTAAAATGCACCTTCTACCAAATGTTCTTCCATTGCCAACCGGCTCGCATCAAAATAATGGTGAAATTCTAACAGACCTTTTGGAAGTGAACCATAATCCAATCCGTGTCCATTTAACAGATAATCGATAATGACTGAATATTCTTCATCCTGAAGGATTGATTCAATATTCTTCCCTTCTTTTTCCATTGCAGCTTTTAAGCTATTGTAAAATGCAAAATTTGTAATATTGGATACAAAATTGTAAACGCTATTGAAATTTTTATCAGTAAAAAGCTCATCTTTTGACTTTCCGCCATTTTTGGATTCTTCGAGATAGTTAAATAAGCTTTTAAACATTCTGCTCGCAGCACCGGAAGCAGGAACAAATTTCAGTACCTTTTTTGATTGAGATTCTTTATCAAAATATGTCTTGAGGGTTTCTAATTCCGGTTCCTTAAGTTTTAATATTCCATCACCGATTGTAGCGGCTTTTTGTAAATTGGAAAATGGAAACCCTTTTTTAAAATTTTCAATTTGTTTTTCAACAGTTTGCAGATCAGATCCCCTGTCTTTTATTTGAGTTAAGTCTTTGGTGTTAAATATGTTATTTGACATAAACTATTGTTTGTGAATTCGTTTTTTCTATTGAAAATGAGCAGGTAAAATTAATAATTTATCCATATCACAGTTATGGTGGATTATGCACATGGTATGTCTAAATAATAATTATTTTTTATTGTAATATCTGAATTATTATTACTTTCGCACTCCTATTTTGCCCAGGTGGCGGAACTGGTAGACGCGCATGGTTGAGGGCCATGTAACCTTTGGTTGTGCAAGTTCGATTCTTGTCCTGGGCACATTGAGATGACTATTTTTGATTTTACTTTGTCGATAGTAAATCAAAAATAGAAAATTGTTGATTTTAATCCCGCCCAGATGGCGAAATTGGTAGACGCGCTGGTTTCAGGGACCAGTGGCCGTAAGGTCGTGCAGGTTCGATTCCTGTTCTGGGCACATATGTTTAGGTTAAAACTCTGATAATTAAGTATATCAGGGTTTTTTGTTTTTTCAGGGGAATATATTGGGGAATAATTTGTTTTTCAATTAATAAATATTTTCTTTTTAATTTCCTTTTATAATCATAACTATCTTATAAAAATATTATCATGTTCTTTAAAAGTTGAATTGAGCTTTTTGATTTTTGGCTGTCCGGTAAATAATGTTTTTGTCTGTAAAACTCAGTTCTTGTTTATTAATCGGTTAGCCGATAAAATTCCTGCTTTTATTCATGGTAATATTTATTGTGTGGAAATTCCAAATATAACCATGGCAAAGGATTTATTCATTGAAATATTTCTCTTGCTTATATTATTTTATCGGACACTATTGATCTTTATAAAAGAAAAGATAAAATTTGAAGCAAGATCTTACTAAATAGATCTGATTAATGAATATCTGTACATTTCTGAACAGTGGGTGTGCATTAAAGTACAGAACAATCATTTTTAACATACAAACCAGACTGTTATTTTCCTGTAATTCATATTGATAATGCTATTGGCATAATATTAGCCTATTTATGTAAGTACTTACATAATACTTATGGAATTTATTAAAGAACTAGGAACCCTTGCACTAGGCAGCCGAATTAAAAACCTAAGCGAATCCTTGATGAGAGATATGACAAGAGTCTATAAAGAACAGGATATAGATTTTGAGCCAAGATGGTTTACTTTCTTTCAGCTTGTACTTCAAAAAAAAGAAATTACTGTAACACAAATAGCCCGCGAACTTAATCAGACTCATCCGGCTGTTGTGCAGGTTATAAACATCCTCGAAAAGAAAAAACTTATTATTACCAAAAAGGACAAAGCAGATAATCGCAAAAGACTGGTAAAGTTAAGCAATAAAGGAAAACAACTTGCAGAAGAATTAGCTCCGTTATGGGAAGTTGTTCAAACAGTAACAAATGAGATTCTGAATGAAAGCGCCCCTGACTTATTAGACAAAATAAGTAAAGTAGAAAAAACTTTACAGCATAAAAGTACATATCAACGAATAAAAGAGAAAATCATTCAAAGAACTATTGATGAAATGGAATTTACAGAATACGAAAAAAAGTACCTTAAGGATTTTCAACAATTAAATGAAGACTGGTTGAATTCGTATCTGGAATTAACCGAATATGATATTAAAACACTTTCAGACCCTTACAACGAAATCATCAAAAAAGATGGAAATATCTTCCTTCTTATTTCTGAAGAAAAAGTAATCGGCACCTATGCTTTACAAAGGGTTAGCACGAAAGTATGCGAACTCTCAAAGTTTACAATTAAGAAAGAATTCCGGGGCTGGAAATTAGGTGAACGGATGTTGAAACAGGCTATCGAAAAAGCCAAAGACCTGAAATACGAATCGATTGTATTGTTAACTCATCCGAAACTAAAAGAAGCAACAAAACTTTACAGAAAAACTGGATTTGAAATCATACCAGGGCATCCTGACCTTACTGATAAAACAGGTAGATGTTCCATATACATGCAATTAGTTTTATAAGAAACAGAATCAATGAAATGAAAAACATCAAAAAAATAACGATTGTTGGAATTGCATTGTTTGTCGGGGCTTTACATTTTCTGATCGGTCCAAATTACCAGGGGCCTTTTAAATTATTTGTGAATGGTTATCTTATTGATATTCTTCTACCATTTGCATTATATCTGTTAGTAAGCTTTTTTAATCAAGCCTTTATCAGAACAATAATAGTCAGGGCATTATTTGTTTTTTTAATTGGTGTTTGTGTTGAGACTTTGCAATTTTTTAATGTCCCGATCTTCGGCAGCACATTCGATCCGCTAGATTATTTAATGTATGGATTTGGAGTATTATTGGCTATAGTATTTGAAACTGAAATTTTATCAAAATATGAAAAAGTGGATACCGGATAAGTTTAATCAGAAACTAATAATTGACATTTAATAAACTATAAAAAATTTAAATCATGAAAACTTTTAGACAATTGAAAATTACTAAAATTCTCATCCTGCTTGCTTTAATTCCGGTATTTTTCGGGGTGGGATTTTCACAGGAAACAGAGATTAAAATTAATGCCATTGAAAAAGAACTTGTTGTTGATAGTATCGCAAAATTTATGGCAGAAAAATATGTTTTCCCCGATAAAGGAAAAGAAATGGGAGATCTTGTATCCAAAAATCTAAAGGAAGGGAAATATGAAAACATAACAAATCCACAGGAATTTGCTTCTCAGTTATCCGAAGACCTTTTAACCATAAACAATGACCGACACATAGGTGTAATGTATATGCCCGAACGCATTGCCTTGATCAAAAAAGCAGAAGAAGATGAAAATAATAAAGAGCTCGAAGAGCTGGAAAAAAGGCGAAGGGAATTTAGCAACTTCAACTTTAAGGAAATTAAAATTCTTCCAGGAAATGTGGGCTATTTGAAATTTAATGGTTTTATGGATGCTTCGGTAGCAGGCCCAACCGCCATAGCAGCAATGAATTTCCTGGCTCATACCGATGCACTGATCATCGACCTGACAGATAACGGTGGAGGAAGTCCATCTTTAATTCAACTAATAACTACTTACTTTTTTGAGGACAGTGAACATTTAAACTCATTTTATATTCGGGATGGCGATAAAATGAATCAATTCTGGACCTTAACTTATGTCCCCGGAGAACGAATGCTTGAAACCGACCTGTATGTCCTTACAAGCAGCAGAACATTTTCGGGAGCAGAGGAATTTACATACAATCTAAAAAATATGGAACGAGCTACCATTGTAGGTGAAACCACAGGTGGAGGAGCACATCCTGTTTCATCATATATAATCAATGATA
>JAUVUS010000062.1 GCA_030600865.1 Bacteroidales bacterium
CTTTAAAGAACGAATTCGAAGAAGCCAAACTCTTAGAATATATTGATGTTTATGACACTCATGCTATGCTAAAAGTCAGGTATTATTTCGAACGATACATTGATAAAGAAATATTGAAAAAATGTAAAAAATGGTGCAATGATTTCAACTATGCACATGGAGCTTTAAGAGAAATTAAAAGTATAAAATCTTACTAAGCACAATCATTTACTCAATAACTACCTATATATTCAAACATTTGTTTTGAGTTTGGCTTTTTTATTATTCATATTATTTTAATTATTCTACTGATAAATTTCTATAATATAATTACCATTCTCATTTCCAACAGTAATAATTTTATTATCTCTGTATAGTATTTTTCCTGGAGTAGTACGTGTTTCTATCTCACCGACCAACTGGAATGATGGATACGAATAGATAATAATTTTATTACTTATATAGCTGCAAGTGTAAATAAGCGATGCATCATCATTAAATGTAATCCCACTAAGACTTACACTTCCAATTTCTGTATCGGTGTTAAAGTCTGATGTACTAAATGCAACATAGCTAGTAATAAAATGCTCACCTGTAGGTGTAACAAACAGATTTCTGTTTTGGTCTACTCTATAATCAAATGAATTATCATATTCATAATTAATAAACTTTCCGCTATTATCTATTTCGCACTTCAATCGTGCATTATTTGATGTACTTGTCTCAAATCCGTAAACCACATTTTTGTTAATCGGATCACCTACTATTCTAGCTTTACCATAGCTTCCACCAATGGAATCCAACAACTCACCTGTTGACTGGGAAAATGTTCTTATATGATAATCTCTGTAATTGTAATAATAATTGTCCATTCCTGCTATCAATATTCCATTACCATTTGGAACAACATTATTTACATCTTCCTCTGTATTTATAGTTTGTATTAGACTAAAGTTTTCATCAGCTGAATAAATATTTAAAGCACTGTTATCTCCTGGAACAAAAACCTGATATCCATTGCCGTTATCCGCTATTACAGGATATCTTGGTTCGTAATCCAAATCAATCTCTTTTACTATTTTCTCATTGGCAAAATCATATATAATAATCTTGTTAGCATCATCATTAACATTGATGTATACCCAATCTTGGGTGGGGTGAAGAATTGCATGTGTAACAGAATAATATTCAAGTTCGAAAAAAGGTCCCATTGGAAGTTCAATTCGGACTATGCTTTCTTCAGATTTTCTAGATTCAGTATCATATATTGTAGCCCGGTAATCGAGATATTCTCCAATTGGCAATAAAGTATCGGTTAAACTTGTTATAGATTTATCTGTAATTTCAGCAATTACATTGTATTCTGGATCATATTCATTAGGATTGTATCTTTCTATAACAAGCTTTTCAAAATCCGGTTCTAGGATTTCATCCCAGCTTAAAAATGTTTGTCTATTAACTTTTTCTGCTCTTAGCTCAATCGGTACAACTATTGAAACGTCAATACTGAAAACGCTAACATTCTCTTTTTTAAGTTTGTCGTTAGCTGTGATATTTAGATTATGAAGCCCTTTTGCTAAATTAACAACTTCTATTTCTACAATATTTGCACTATTGGGGTTTCCTTCAAATATCACACCATCTTTTTCGCACTCCACCTTAACTTTAATATCTCGGTAATCTGAATGGTCATCGGTTACCTTCAGTTTAAGATATACTGTATCTATAGATGATACAATAACACTAGCCTGTTCTGGCTCTACTCTTGTAATCTGTGGCGGATTATTATCAAGATTTTCAAGCACGTTGTTTTCACAGGCGACCAATACTGTTAACAATGTTAGCATCATAAGTATCTTGTATTTCATATAGCTTAATATTTATTATTTATACTCTCGTATGAAACGTATCAATAAACCTTTGGGTATTTTGCGAAAATCATAAACATATTTATTGGTCCTAACATAGGTGGCTGTTTGGGTTTCCAACTTGTTTCGCTCTCACCCTACAACGAACCAACACGAATTAACACTTTGTCACAAAATCCCTTATTTCTTGACGATTGTTAAAGTTTTATTGCTTATTCCCACTATCAGAAGGGTAAGTTGTCACTTTTTCGCTTATATCATAAACAACTGGAGATGTATAAAACTTTATCTGCTCTGACCCAAACGTACGTTCTCCATATATCCATAAAGTTTTTCCTGTTGATGCATTAGTAGCTATAAGACCACCTGGAGCTGAAATATATACAACATTATCGTATACTACTGGTGAAGCAATGGTTTCAGTTCCAAAACTAGTATTTTCCCAGATTCTTGAACCATCTGAAGAATTAAATGCTTGTATCCCTTCATGAATTCCTATTACATATAACACACCATTTACTTCCATAGGTGATGACCAGTTATCATTATATGCTATTGTATAATCCCAAATAATTGAACCATCAACTACACTTAAACAATATAGTGCTTGCTCACCCTGAATATATACTTTATTATCTGAAATCGTTGGACATTCTTCCCCGGTCATACCTACATTACGACTCCAAATTGAATCCCCATTTTCTGCATTTAAGGCATACAATAAACCAACATCTGACCCTATAAACACTTTGTTATCAAAGACTGCCGGGGATGACCTTAAATCGCCTGAATTTGTGTGGAATCTCCAAATAAGATTCCCATCCAAATCAATAGCATAAATATAATCATCAGGTGCACCAAAATAAATAATATCATTTACTACAGTGGGAGCAGAGCTTATTACAGCATTAGATTCTGTCTGGAACGTCCACTTTAATTCACCTGTAGATGCATTTACAGCGTATGCATCTCGGGATAAAGACGTTGCGTATATAACATCATCATATAAGGCTAATGGATTGGTAATTTTTTCTGGCAATGTTTCATTGGTCCATATTTCTTCACCTGAAAGAACATTAACCGCACACATTTTATCACCCAAAATAATGTATGCTATATCATCTTTAATAGCAACTGGATATGAATATCCTAATTTTTTCCATACTAGATCCCCATTACCATCTACTGCATATAAATATGCATCATCATTACCTCCACAGGCAAGAATAATTTTGTTTTTATTTGCTTTATTCACAGTTTCTTTCTCACATGATATTGCAGTAAACAAAATTAGAGAAAGGATGAAGGCTTTAAAAATGTTTTTTCTCATAATCATTTAGTTTATATTATTAATATTGGTCCAATATAGCAATAAATTGTTTTTTAGTAAATTAAATCTAATTACATTTTAATTCAAATTGGATATGTTTATCTAGAAACGATACCGCTTCCTGTTTCGATTCGAAATGATCAGGAATCCAGGTAAGTAATTTATTTGGTATTTCTTCTTTTATAAACCCAACTAAAGAATATCTTACCGTATCAATATATTCAAAGTCAAGATATACTTTAACAGGTTTATCAATTTTACACATCTGATTATGTTGAATCAACAGAGCTTTTTCTCTTTCTTCGTCATCCATATTAATCCAAATACTCTCATATTTTAAATTATTCAACTTACAGTATTTTATATAAACTTCTAATTCTTCTTTCGTCCAAAGGTCCTGCATATTATTTATTTTAAGAAATCTTATCTCTTTTTCCCAAATTTATCAATCTTATTTAAAAGGGCAAAAGGGGAAAAATTTACATCAAGTAAATATGATTTGTTTTTGTGGACTATGTGTAACATTTTTAGTATCTTTAAAATAAAACGATAAATTATGAAACAAGTTATTAGAAAAAGGTACAAAACAGAGGAGCTTCTAGAAATAATAAATAAAGCTCATGAAAAATCAAAAGAATTAAATATAACTCTTTCATTAAGAGTATTCAATGAATTTTGCAGAGAAAACTATGGATCAATGTTAATTGGAACAGTTCGAAAACGATTTGCATCAAGACCAGGAAAGCTAGATGGTTGGAGCGAAGTTCTAAAACAATTTGGAATTGAACCAGGAAGAAAATATACCAAAGACATGGTAATAGAACATATCTATAATGTGTATATAAAACAAGGGAATATACAACCTACAGAAAAGCAGATTTTAGCTTCAGGAATTTCTCTTAATACCGTTTCTCGTTATTTTGGAAAAACTAGTTCAGCAATACAAGCAATGTATGAAGCAAAGGGTATAAAACAAGAATATCATTTACCTGTTAATGTTGCTGCTATTAGGAAGCTTGATAAAGCTGGTGAAAGTATGCGGTACTTACCTATAGATCTAGATGAAAGTCCTGTTAATGAGCAAGGAGTTGTTCTTCTATTTGGAAAAATTCATTTTGCAATAGGGTTCCCTTCTATAATAAAAGTACAGCAAGATTTTCCAGATTGTAAAGCTTATTCAACTATTGGGGGACATTATCATAGAGCAAATATTGAATTCAAATTTAAATCAAGTTCATATTACCGAAGCAGAAGAACTATAAAAGAGTGGGAAGAACGAGTAAATTATTTAGTTTGTTGGGAACACGATAGCAAAAGTTTTAACAAGAAAATAAAAACTGTACAGGTTATTTCTTTAAAAGATGAATTGAAGAAAAAAGAAGTTTTAGAATCGATGAAGCAATATTATTCTGGGAAATTACAAGTCTTGAAATAATTCACTTATTGATATTTTAAGTGCTTTAGCAATTTTTTCTATGTTTTCAAGAGACAAGTTTCTTTTTCCGGTTTCAATTCCAGCAATATAAGTACGGTCTAGGTTGCATTCAAAAGAAAACTTCTCTTGACTAAAACCAGCTTTTTTTCTAAGCTCTCTTAACCGTTGTCCGAATTGAACTTTTATATCCATTATAATAAACTAATCTATTTCGTTTAAATCAAAACTCATTAAATCAATAAAATCAACTTTTAAAGCTTGTGATATTAAGTATATTGTTGAAATTGTAGTGTTAATCTCTCCTCTTTCAATTCTACCAACTTGTGAAACAGGGATATTAGCATTATAGGCAAGAGTCTCCTGCGAAATTCCATTTGATTCTCTTATTTCTCTTAAATGTTTTCCAAATGCTTCAAGTAAATCCTTATTTCGATAATTTATCATATCCTGAAAGGTGGGATAAATATCGCCAGATGATAGACGCATATATGCGTTATTTTTATTATGTTTGCAAGGCCCTTATTAATACAAGTATTATGAAAAATTTAGCGATTACATTGATTTTAACAATTACATGTTTTGTATCAATTTCACAAGTTGTAATAAAAAAAATTGATATGCCAATTGATCCAAGCACAGGAAAAATAACTTATAAAAACATGATTAACACGGAATATACTATAGACGAAAATATTTCAAATATTGAGAAATTGATTTCAAAAAATGAAAACATTAGTAGTCTAATAGATTCAGTAATAAACTTGCATGTAGATACCAATCGAATTGTACTTGAATACACTGGGGAACTCCCCGTTACATATAATAAGAAGAAATCCTTAACAAGTGACAATACAGCTGGAATGTTTATGAAAAGTAAAGATGAACCGTGGGGGTATGTCCAGTTCGATATTAGCTTTTTATTAATAGAAGGCAAGCTTGGATATAAATTTACAAATTTCTATCACAAGCATGATACAGAATATGACTGCGGAGCATTAGAACAAAAAGTTACACCATATGCGCTAGAAAGATATTGGTGGCAATATAAGGAACAAGCTGATTTATATGTAAAAAATATAATTCGTGAAATAGAATTAATAACACAAAATAAGGACCTAGGTGAAGAATGGTAAAGTTGATCAACCCATAATCTTGATTACAAACCTAATTTCTTTTGTAATTCATAATCTTCCAAGTCAAAAAGATCATTAAGGCTGACTTCTCTTTTTATCTCTGCTTCATCTTTTCTAATATGCCAATATAAATTATACATACCTCTTTTTAAGCTAAAATGTACAATTTGCTTACCATCCCAAAATTCATTTGTTATTCTTTCCACATAAAAATAGTCTCCTCCTAATTTTGCTCTGAAATAAGGCACTTCAACTACTTCTCCTACTCTTGGAACATGTTTTAATTCCTTAACTGTAAAGTGAGCATATTTATCAAAGCTTTTTAAAGAAAAGAAATATTCAACTTCATCAAAATAAAATGGAATCTTAGGATCAAAATAATCTTGATCTATTAACTCATAATATAATTTAATCAATTCCTTTTTAAATTTACTATATGTAATATTTAGCTCTTTCAGAATATCTTTAATTAAAGGTAATTTAGCATCTTCATCATAATAAATATTCCTTGAAATAATATATTCCAAAATTGGATTGTAGCTATTTTCCTCTTTTAGAAGTTTTGCAGCAAACTTTCTCATTGAACTTATGTCCAATATTACCTGTTTTAATGATAACCTAGAATCATACATTTCAATAATTTTTTTGGTTTGAAAAGAAGTTATAAAAATTTATTGAAATGCATTTAATGATTCGAGAATAGCTATTTATTCCCTTTGTATCCTCGATTACCCCATTTTTGGTTAAAATCTGTTTTTTTAATTGGGCCAATAAATCCAATCTTAGAACTGTATATCATCTGGTTCCCAACAGTAAAAACTAATTCATCCTCATAGAATTTTATAAATCCGGTATTATACTTTCCAACAAAACCTGTCAAATTTCTTTCATCTAACAAAAATGGCAAAATAGGACAAAGAAGGATTATCATATTCTCATAATTGGGGAAATTACTATATGTGTAATCAAAACATTGAGCAATAATGTCATGATCTTTTCTTTCACTAAAAGGATTCTTAAATTCAATACCAAATGATAAATTCTTATTTTTTATATTAGAATAATCTTTTGGCTTTATTATTGAATCTATAATTACTTTCTTACCACTAAAATGCTCTCCTGTATACTCATTTTCAACAATCTCAAAATCTTTTTTTAGAATAGTTAAAAATGACTTTTTTATGCTTTCCTCACAAATATCTTCTTTATTCATCTCTATATTATTACTTTTTAAAAAGCCAGTAAGATTATTTACATATTCTAACTTCTCTTTGTATAAGTTGCAATTCATATGGTGTATTTCATTACAATACACAATAAAATCTCCTCCAAATAGGCTTTGTGTACCATCTACTAAATCATTAATAATATAAAACTTATCATTATTTTTCAGAACACCTTTTACAAATAGTTTTTCTAAATAAAGTTCTTCAACTGTATTATCAAGATTTTTTAGTCTGTATAAATATTTCATATTCTTTGCTTTTTAACATTGGTTAATAATCAGCCCTTCTTTAATTAAAATGAAGGACTGATCAATTATAAATTTTATAATTTTCTAAAATAAGGAGTACCACATTCCTTAATTGGATAGTGCAAGCATTCCTTTTTCACATACTTTAATCGAACATGCTCAGATAAATTACCTATATTTCCATCATAGGAATTATAAACAATTTTATCTTTTTGTCCTGTCCAACCAGTAATAAGATCAACCAAAATTCCAATAGCGTTTGATGCTAGTATTCCATTTGACCAAACAACTTGTGGTTTTCCTCCTGCTGCACCATATTTAGCAGCTTCTTTTGCAAGATTATCTTCAGTTAAGAATCCTAAGCATTTGAAACAAGGATATCCAGGCATGGAAAGTAATACCTGTCCTACCATACTTGGATTTTCTGCTTCATAATCATTATATATATCCATTCCAATATCTATTAAAGGAATTAAATACCTGCGACACTCTGCTTCCAGATCATTTCTTCCAAGAAAGGAATCAACCCCTCCAATAATAATATCGCACTGCTGTAACTTCTCAGGATTAGCTTGCCATTTATCACAAACCTTTTCAATTTTTGCTTCCGGCAAAACATATTTAATTACGCGTTCTGCAACATCTACCTTAAGAACTTTATTATCAGCATCTGATTGCCCAGCACCTATCATCCTATTAAGGTTAGTATTATCAACAATATCTGAATCAAATAAAACATAATCCAGAATACCTAAATATGCTAATTGCTGAGCTATATGTGATCCACCACCGCCTAGTCCTACAATTCCAATTTTTACATTACTGATTAATAATTGTGCATTTTCTCCTAAGAAAGATTGTCTATCATATTTCTTTAAATCAAAACCTGTATATGCAGGACTAATGAAACTAAGATTAAAAGGATATCCAATCTCAATTATTCTATCAACTTTTACTAACTTATCAAATCCAGGAAGTTTTACTTGAGCATTCATTCCATTATTCCCAATGACAATCATCCCATGTGCTTGATTTTTATCAACATTAGAGAAACTATTTACAATTTCAGGATTATCAACAAAATCTGTATTACTAAACTCAGGTAATTCCATTGAAAATTCATGATAATGAACATGGAAACAACCAGATTCATTAATAATAATACTTTGCATTCCTAATCTAATTGCCTCAGAGTTAATTCTAGCACCAACACTTGAATCATCAATATAACAATCGTCATCAATTACATGGTAATCATTTAAAAGAATAATTGTTTTGCCATTCTCAAATGTTTTAAATTTTGAGTTTATAAAACCTATTCTTTCCGAAGCAAATTCATGTGGTCTAATCAAATCCTTTTTTATTTGATTTAAGAGCACACTTGGAAGCTTTATTATAATATCTATATCTTTCATATTCTAAAAGCGTCTAAATGTGATCGAATCATCTGAACTAATCTTTGATCTTGATTAATTGTCCATGAAATCGCATACCATGATCTATCTAATATTCTGGAATTACCATTCCAGTTACGAGCGGGGGCACCTGAAAACTTCTGTTCAAAATACAGTCTAGATGGATATCCATTATACCGCGTTGGACAAAATAAGGCGTCAAGTTTACTAGGGTTACATCCATTAGGAAGTTCTAATTTTGGCAATAAGAAGAAGGTGTTTCCACCTTCTTCTGCCACTTGAACTCCCGGATAGATTTTCTTTAATTCTTCTATCTGTTCATTAGGGAAATCCATATCGTTATTATATTATGCAGAACCACCGTCCTTAATATGACTAACAAATATTTCATCTCCTTTAATTACAACAGAACCATTATCATCTAATGGAGTTAAAATGCCATCAATGACTTGTTCTAACATATGATTTAAAGGAACACTTCCTACTTCTTTTATTTCAACCACAGTTCTATTTCCCCTGTGGATTTCTTTTTCGACATCGTTAATTGTAATCTTTACAAAATCTTTGCGATGCTCATCTGAATTATTATTACTGTTATTCATCTAAATTTTTGTTTAAATATTAATACTGTTATTATTTCTAACCATCTTCCTACAGCTCACAGCTGTCCTTTTAACTCTTTAAAAAAGCATCGCAATAAATTTTAAGTTTTACACTATCAGATGATTAAATAGACGGACTTGTATATGTCTTTGAAAAG
>JAUVUS010000257.1 GCA_030600865.1 Bacteroidales bacterium
TTGCAAATCCACCTTTTGGTGGGATTGTGGCAAACAATAACGAGAATAACTTTCCTCAAAACTACAGAACCAAAGAAAGTGCAGATTTATTTCTGGTCTTAATGATTCATTTGCTTAAACAAGGTGGCAGGGCTGGAATTGTATTACCGGATGGTTCATTAACTGGCGATGGGGTAAAGCAAAGAGTACGAAAACGCTTATTGGAAGAATGTAATTTGCATACGATTATTCGTTTGCCTAACTCGGTATTTCAGCCTTATGCAACGGTGGCAACTAACCTATTATTTTTTACAAAGGGCGAAAAGACAAAAGACATTTGGTACTACGAACACCGTTTGCCCGAAGGACAAAAGGCTTACAATAAAACACGACCAATAAAACTGGAAGAGTTTAATCCGATAAAAGAATGGTGGGATAATCGGGAAGAATCTGAAATATCTTGGAAGGTTGATATACAAACCATTATTGACCGTAATTACGATTTAGATATAAAGAATCCAACTAGAACGGAAGAAACTGTAGAACATAGCAGTTCAAAACTTATGCAAATGCTTGAAACTTCATTTGCTAAAAGCTCTGGCTTATTGAACCTGTTAAAGGAGGCTGTTAAATGAGTTGGAGGAAAATGAAGTTTGGTGACTTTCTTACAAGAAGCAAAATTCCGATTGTTATCCAAGATGATGAAACTTATAAACGTGTTACAATAAAGATTAAGCACAATGGTGTTTCCCTACGTGATGAAGAAAAAGGGAGTAAGATTGGGACTAAGAAGCAATTCATTTTAAAGGCTGGTCAATTTATAGTATCAAAAATCGATGCTCGATATGGTGCAATTGGTATTGCTCCAGATGAGGTTGAAGATGCAATTATTACTGGTAATTTTTGGGCATATGATGTTGATTTTTCAAAGGTGAATATTGAATGGTTTAACCAATTTACAAACTCCAAGGATTTTTATGATATATGTGAAAGAGCAAGTTCAGGTATTACACATAGGAAATATCTAAATGAGACTTCTTTTTTGAACAATGAAATTTCTTTACCTGATATAGATGAACAACTAAGAATAATTGAAGAATTTAAAAGTAATAAGATTATTCTAAACAAGCAATCCACCGAACTTACCCACCAACTCGATTTGGTTAAGCAACTCCGACAGGCATTTTTGCGTGAAGCTATGCAAGGAAAGTTGGTTCCACGAGACCTAAATGATGAGCCTGCAAGCAAATTACTTGAGAAGATAAAATTCGAAAAGGAGCAATTAATTAGCAATGGTAAACTCAAAAAACAGAAGGAACTCCTTCCTATTAAACAAGAGGATATTCCTTTTAATGTTCCCAAGAGCTGGGTTTGGTGTAAATTTGGTGAATTAGCTTATATCACTAGTGGAAGTACACCTAAAAGTACAGCATTTGTTGATGAGGGTATTCCGTATTTAAAAATGCATAATTTAAGAAATCAGAAAATTGATTTTTTCTATAAACCCCAATACATTAAAGAAGAAGTTCATAATGGACAATTAAAAAGATGTAGAGCTTATCCAGGAGATATAATTATGAATATTGTTGGTCCTCCACTTGGAAAAATTGCTATTATTCCAGATACTTTAAAAGAATGCAACTTTAATCAAGCTGCTGTATTAATCAGACCATTTAATCCGAAACTTAACAAGTTTATTTTCTGGTTCTTAAATGAGATGTCAGAAATAAATTTAATTGAGACTAAAGGAGTTGCAGGACAGAACAATATTTCAGTTACACAAGCACATAACATGAGAATCCCAATCCCCCCAATTTCAGAACAAAACCGAATAGTTTCTAAATTAGATGAACTCATGAAGTTTTGTGATAAACTGGAAGAAAGCATAAAAGGAAGCCAAAAGCAAAATGAAATGCTATTGCAACAGGTTTTAAGGGAGGCGTTGGAGCCTAAGGAAAAGCAAGAATAGTTAATTATAAAGAAAATGAGAATGCAAAACCTTCCATATTGCTTTTTTTTGTATTTTTATTATATATTTGTTTATTAAATAAGAATATTATTAAAAAATTTCATTAAGAAAAGGGTTGTGCAAATGCAATTACCAAAAAGAATATCACCTTGCCCAATAATTGATGCTATTGTAGAATTGAGATTTGAAAGCAA
Organism: Bacteroidales bacterium; assembly: GCA_030600865.1. GTDB lineage: Bacteria > Bacteroidota > Bacteroidia > Bacteroidales > UBA12077 > UBA12077. The sequence goes on from JAUVUS010000257.1 coordinate 2,143, forward strand.
AATTTCTGCTTCGGTTATATTTAGTAGAATTTATAATGAAATAGATAGTGAGTTTCCAAAAGTTGATACACTACCTGTAATGAATATTCCTGAAAATATAAGAAAATCAGATCCTAATTTAAGGTATCAACCGCATTATAAGTTAATTGGTGAAAAGTATATTGTACAGATTGGTCCAGAAATGATTAGTTTTAGTTGTTCTCCTGAATACGCTGGATGGGAAAATTTTTCAAAGACTATATATAATTTAATTAAATCCTTACATAAAGAAAAAATTGTTGATAATGTAACGAGATTTGGATTTAGATATGTAAATTTCTTTCCTATGTTAGATGTATTTGAAAATATTGAATTTAACATGAAACTAAACCAAAAGGATTTTACACCCAAAAATTCTCTTATAAGAGCAGAAATTGAAAGTGAAAATTATATAAGTACACTTCAGATTTCAAATAGTGCTGTTAAGAATAATGTTAAAGGTTCAATAATAGATATTGATGTAATTCCGATTTTTGACTTAAAGAACTTTTTTAATGATTCAATTTCAATTGTTGAAGGAGCCCATAATACTGAAAAAGAGTTGTTTTTTAAATTATTGAAGCCCGAGTTTTTGAGAACACTTAATCCTGAATACTAATGAATGTGCAAGAAACATCTTCAAGAATTTTAGACCAATCTATGTATCAAAATTACGAAAATACAGGGCAGGTTGCACCAGTAGATAATGAACATTTAATTAATTTTAGTATTTGGTCAAGAACTATAAGTTCTATTTGTAATCAATATTGGTTTGATATTATGTCTGGGTCTTTTTATGCTTTTAGTTTATGTCCTAATATTTCAGGGGAATTATATAATATGATTACAAAGCTTAAAAATTTAGACAAAAATTCAAATTCAGACAATGCAATTGATATAGCTTTTGATTGGATTGAAGATAAATTTGAAATAAATGATTTATCTGCTGTTGATACTTTTATCAGCTTTATTCTTACTGAGGATTTTAGCTTTTATTTTTTAGTTTCAATTTTAACTACTACACTACGATATAAAGGTGAGCTTAAAAACAGAAGCGTATTGCTTGAAAAAGCAAGCGAGGTTGGTTCAAAATTAACAACTGATAATGAATTATTAAAAGAAACATTACTTGGCTTATAAACAATGGATGTTTTTTCAATAAATGAATACAATAAGAAAACTAATCCATTTGATATATCAATAACAATAGGCATTCCAGATCAATCGCCAGACATTCATGCAGGAATAATTTTTAAGGATAATTCTAAAACAAAATTCCTTCATTTAGCATGGGACTTAGACTTAAGACTTGAAGAAGATATGGATAATTATTCAAAATTTAAATGGGTCCAGTTTAAATATTTTTTTAAGGGAGACATAGAAGATGTAAGAAAAAGATCAGCCATAAGATTCTTTGAAATGGTTTTTAGGAAAAATGGGAAAAAAATTCCTTACGGTACCTTTTATAAATATTCTAAAATAAGTCGTGATGGGGAGTTTATTTTAGGAAAGGGGGAATTTGGATTGACTTGTGCTACTTTTATAATTGCTATATTCGAGGCAATAGGAATTTTTCTTGTGGATAAAAGCACGTGGAAATATTCTTCTGAAGATGATGTTTGGAGAGAAAATCTAATTAAATTGATAGAGGAGAAATTACATCAATATAAGCATATGTTAAGAATATTTGAATTAGAAAAAGGTAGGCCAAGATTTAAACCTGAACAGATTGTCGGAGCTTCGATGAGTAAGAAAATTCCAACTAATTATAAGTATTGTAAAAAAAAGGGTAAAAAAATTTCTAAGTTTATTTTGGCTTAGTGAAATTCTTTTATAATAGCAATAAAATATTTTATATTAATGTTTTTTGTGAAGTGCCAGATATATGTCATGACTTTTTGATGTGTATAACATGAAGCTATTTTACTTAAGAGATGAATTTTTAATCTTTCTTCCATTTCTAGCATAGTTTTATTATTATAATATCCTGTTATATAGTGCAGTAAGTATAATAAAATACTAACTTAATAGCATGTAAATGAGCAAGTAATGTAAGCTTGTTAACCGGATAGGCAAATTGTATAAAAAGAAAATAAATTTGGGCGAATAAAAATATTTTATGCAATAGAATGGCATTATTAAAACTCAAGATTATGGCAGATATAAAAGATTACATGGATATTAACAACGTACAAGAGTTTTTAACGGTTGTAGATGGTATAACCAAGATGAGCTGGATGAGGCTTTGAATTATTTCTGTATGGTAAATGATTATGATTGTGGGCTACATTTAAATATGCAGGAAGGCATATAAGAGAATTCTGGTATTTTATAAGAGTTATATTACTGTATTGGATATTTAGGAAGTATGACTATTATGAGTCCTTTAAATCTAAGGATGATTAATAGTTGGTTTTTAGTACATGTTTTTAAAGAAATCCTCAAGAGAAATCTCAAGATATTTACAAATGGCAGAAAGGGTGCTTATTGAAATATTTTGGTTGCCTAATTCTATTCTACCAATATGAATATCGGTATCGTTATAAAAGACTTCTTGAGTAATATCTTTGGACTCTCTTAATGCTTTTATCCGAAGAGCTACTTTCTTAAGTAATATATCATCTTTTAATTGCCCCATATTAAGGAACAATTTCCAAA
>JAUVUS010000204.1 GCA_030600865.1 Bacteroidales bacterium
GATTATGCGCATCATCCTGAAGAGTTGAAAGCTTCTATTAGATCAGCAAGAAAATTATTTAAAGGAAAAAGATAACTGGAATTTTCCAACCGCATTTATATACTCGCACAAGAGATTTTGTGGATGGATTTGCAGAATGTCTGGAATTACTTGATGAAATAATCCTGTTGGATATATATCCGGCACGAGAAGAGCCAATTCCAGGAGTAAGTTCAGAATTAATTTTTAATAAAATTAAAAATCAAAATAAAACTTTATGTACAAAAGCTGAACTATTGGAAATAGTAAAGAATAAAAAACCTGAAGTTCTGATGACTTTAGGAGCCGGTGATATAGATGAATTTATTGAGCCAATTAAAAAACTATATAATAAAGCCTAGGTGAGAATTTTAAAAAACATATTGATTTGGGTTTTTATAATTGCGTATTTCGCAGTTGCAATGAGTTTTGTTAAAGAACGAAGAAACAAAATTCTTTGTCATGATATTAAGGTGGAAATTTTAGATAGTTTACGAAATGGCTTTATTACGGTAAGCGATATTGAAGATTTTTTCCATGAAACGGATATGAATGTTATCGGAACATCGGTAATGTCAATCAATACAAAAGAACTGGAAAGAAAATTAAGACAATATTCATCGGTAAAAAACGCTGAAGTTTATGTTACGCTTGAAGGCGATATCAGGGTTGAGATTGATCAGCGAAATCCGATTGTAAGGATTGTAAATAAACGCAAACAAAGTTATTATATCGATCAGGAAGGGACAATAATGCCATTATCAAGCAAATATTCATCGCATGTTTTAATTGCTAATGGAAATATTGTTGAGCATTTTGAAGTAAATAGAACGCGTGAAATATATTGCGATAATCCCGTCCCGATAAGTATCGGGAGCTATCAGAGTGAAAATTGGAAAAGAAATTATATGGTATGTGATTTATACGAGTTGAGTAAATTTATTTACGAAGATGATTTTTGGAGAGCACAAATAGAGCAAATTTATGTAAATAATGAATATGAGTTTGAGCTAATTCCCCGTGTTGGAGCACACCTCATTTACTTCGGAAGCATCGAGAATTATAAAATAAAATTTAGAAACTTGCGAGCATTTTATCTGCAAGGATTAAATAATGTTGGTTGGAATAAATACGATAAAATAAGTTTAAAATTTGAAAATCAAGTAATTTGTACAAAACGATAATAAGATGAGTCAAAAAGAAGATTTTGTTGCAGCAATAGACATAGGAACAACGAAGATTGTTGCCATTGTCGGTAAAAGAAAAGAAAACGGCAAGGTCGAAATTCTTGGTATTAGCAAAACAGCTTCGAAAGGAGTTAAGCGTGGTGTTGTTTTGAACATCGAAGAAGCAGTAAATTCTATTCAGAAAGCTGTTGAAGATGTTCAGTTCACCATTGGGAAGCAAATTTCGGATGTTTATGTTGGTATTGCCGGTCAACACATTAAGAGTATAAAAAACCGTGGTTACATTAATCGTGATTCTTACGATGATGAAATAACCAGGGAAGATATCAATGTTCTTATCCAGGATATGTATAAAATTCCTATTGATATTGGTGAGGAAATTATTCATGTTCTTCCTCAAAATTACATTGTCGATAATGAAACGGGGGTGAAAAACCCTGTTGGAATGTCAGGGAAGCGTGTTGAAGCGAACTTTCACATTGTAATTGGACAAATTGCATCTGCAAAGAATATTGGAAAATGTATTACTAAAGCCGGATTAAACCTTACTCAACTGGTATTGGAGCCATTGGCTTCATCGGAGGCAGTACTTACTGCTGATGAAAAAGAAGCGGGTGTGGCTTTAGTTGATATAGGTGGTGGAACTACTGATATTGCAGTATATTACGATGATATTATAAGGCATACAGCAGTTATCCCTTTTGGCGGAGATGTGATTACAAAAGATATTAAAGAAGGATGTTCGATCTTACAGCGTCAGGCTGAATTATTAAAAATACAATATGGTTCGGCTTTAGGCGATTTGGCAAAAGATACAGAAGTTGTTTCTATTCCCGGAATTAGTGGACGTGAGCCAAAAGAAATATCTTTTAAAAGCTTAGCTTACATAATTCAATCCCGAATGGAAGAAATCCTTGATGCCGTAATATATGAAATCGAGAATTCCGGATATTTCGATAAATTAAGTGCAGGCATTGTTTTAACAGGTGGTGGAGCTTTATTAAAACATCTTCCGGCATTGTTTAAATTCAAAACAGGAATGGATGTTCGAATTGGCTATCCTACCGAACATTTGGCTTCAGATGCTATTCCTGAGGTTAATCATCCTATGCATGCAACAGGTGTAGGACTTATTCTAAAAGGATTTGAGCAAAATGATAAAAATAAAAGTGCTGTTAAACTTAATGAATCGGAAATTGAACTTGAAGATAATGTTGCAGAAGAGCGTGATGATGTGAACAGGGAAAGCAAATCCGGATTTATGGGTAATTTAAAGAAAGTTTTTACAGATATCTTCGATGAAAATGACGCGGAAATGTAAAATGATAATGAGGTTTGAGTAAATGAGAAGATAAGAAAGGGGGAAATCCTGACAACGTCTGTGGAATGACTGAGAGTTGGAAAGACCTGTCAGTGTTTGTGTGAGAAAGATGATAGTAAGAGAAGACAGCGGTAGGAAGCAGGAAAAGGAGACAAAGAGAAAAGGAGAAAAGGGGACAAAGAGATGGGGACAAAGCAGTAAACAGTTTGCAGTTGTTATTGTTAAGTAGCTGAAAGCTAATAGCTAAAGGGCTGAGCAAAGTCAAATAGAATAGTTACAGTTACATGTTTTGTTAAAATATAATAAATAAAAAATTATGACTGATGATTTAATGAATTTCGATTTACCTGTCGACAGGTCTTCAATAATAAAAGTTATTGGAGTTGGTGGAGGAGGTGGTAATGCAGTTAATCACATGTTCAGACAGGGTATCAGAGATGTTAATTTTGTGGTTTGTAATGCTGATGCACAGGCACTTGCAAATAGTCCTGTAACAGTAAAAGTTCAATTAGGCGAATCTTTAACCGAGGGTCGTGGAGCAGGAAATAAACCTGAAATTGGTCGTCAGGCTGCAATTGAAAACCTTGATGATATTGTTGATATTCTGGGAGGTAACACAAAAATGGTTTTCATTACTGCAGGTATGGGCGGCGGAACAGGAACCGGTGCAGCGCCAATAATAGCTAAGGCTGCTAAAGAAATGGGCTTATTAACGATCGCAATCGTTACAATCCCTTTTCGTTTTGAAGGAGACCGCCGAATTAGTCAAGCTGTGGAAGGAATTAGCGAGATTGAAAAATATGTAGATTCATTACTTGTTATTAATAATGAGAAGTTACGTGAAGTTTGCGGTAATTTGAAATTTTCAGAAGCTTTTTCGTATGCTGATAATGTTTTGGCAACTGCAGCAAAAGGAATTGCTGAAATAATAACTGTTCCCGGATATATAAATGTTGATTTTGCTGATGTAGAAACAGTTCTTTCAAATAGTGGTGTTGCTTTAATGGGTACAGGTATTGCCGAAGGCGAAGACCGAGCCGTAAAAGCAGTTCAACAAGCATTAACATCTCCATTATTAAATGATAACGATATTAATGGAACAGAAAATATATTGTTAAATATTACATCCGGAACAAACGAAATTACTATGGATGAAATTGGCGAAATAGCCGATTATGTTAATAGTGAAGTGGGTTCAAGTCCCAACATTATTTGGGGAACAGGTGCTGACGAAAAACTTGGGGAAAGTATTGGCATTACTATAATTGCTACAGGTTTCGAGAGTAATAGTATCCCAGAACTTTACGCTAAGAAAACCACTAAAAAGACCATAACCTTATCAGAAAGTGAAGATATAGTTAAGAAAAAAGTTCCAACATTAATATTGGATGATGAAATTATAGATGAAGAAGATAAAAGCCTGGATTTAACTCAACGTACTTTAGATTTTGATATAAAGAAAAGTAAAAATACAGATTCTGATAAATTTATTGTTCTTCAGGAATCCGAATCAGATACTGAAGTAGCGGTTGAAACTAAAAAATCGGAGATTTTGAAAAAACTGAATGAATCTCGTGAAAGAATGAAAGAAAGACGAATGGATTCATCAAAAATTAAAGATAATATCGATGAGTTTGAAAGTGAACCTGCATATAGACGAAAAAATCTAAAAATAGAACAACCTGATCATTCTGATGATTCAAAAGTTTCACGTTACTCACTAAAAGATGATGAAGATAATGATGGAGCTACTTTAAATCAAAACAATTCTTATTTACATGATAATGTTGATTAATTGAAAGCTTTTGGCTGTTAGCTATTAGCCATTGCAATTTGTATTTAATTGATTTTAGATAATATATAAAAAACTAAGGCTTTAATTTAAATGAGTGTTGGAAAGTGTGTTTGTGATTCTTCGTGTGACTTAGCCCCGAAAGTTTTCGGGGTAGTGGCGAAATTTTTATTGCCACAAAGCCACAAACCTGCTTGCCACCTGCCTGACGGCAGTCAGGGCAGGCAAGAACACTAAGAATGCACTAAGTTTTACACGCCAAATTAAACTAGAGCCAAAGCTAAAAACCCAAAAAACTATGAGCTTAGAAAACAAAATTAATCAGGATATTAAGGATGCAATGCGTGCGAAAGATAAGGAAAAGCTTGAATCTTTAAGAGCAATTAAAGCGGCACTATTACTGGAAAAAACTCAAAAAGGAGGAGCTGATGAAATTTCAGGAGAGGCTGAGATGAAAATCCTTCAAAAATTGGTGAAGCAAAGAAAAGATTCTGCTCAAATTTATACAGAACAAAGTAGAACCGAACTGGCAGAAAAAGAATTGTCAGAAGCAAAAATTATTGAAGCTTATTTACCAGAACAAATGAGTGATGAAGAGTTAACTTCTATTATTAAAAATATTATTGAAGAAATTGGTGCGAAAAGCATGGCCGACATGGGGAAAGTTATGGGAAGAGCATCGAAGGAACTTGCAGGTAAAGCTGAAGGAAAAGCAATTGCTGATAAAGTAAAGGCGTTATTGAGTTTGTAAATGACTAAAGTTTAACCTGGCCTGTCGGTAAACAGGAATACCTAACCCCGTATAATTATCGGGATAAAGATTGCCAACAGATCAATTTTAGTTCATTTATAATTAAGGCTTCGTTGGAAAAGCTCGCAGTAAAGTGAGCTTTTTTTTATCTTTAACAAGTTTAAATTGATGCAATCTTTAATGAAAAAAGTTTTATTAATAAATTCAAATATTGAAATTTTACCTTACCCCGTGGCTCCATTGGGAATATCTCTTGTAGCATCATCTTTAAAAGATAAATATGATGTTAAAGTTTTTGATTCAGCTTTTAGTTCAACA
>JAUVUS010000141.1 GCA_030600865.1 Bacteroidales bacterium
CAGGCCTGAAATGGAAATTTACTTCACAGGAAACTGAAGAAGAAAAATATGTAGTTTGTAATGCCGATGAAGGTGAGCCGGGAACATTTAAGGATCGTGAGATTTTAACAAGAGTTCCTTTAAAAGTATTCGGAGGAATGGCAATTTGTGCAAAGGTTATCGGTGCAAAACATGGTTATGTATATTTACGAGGTGAATATAAATTCCTAAAAGCCGATTTGGAAAAAGCTTTGGAAGAATTTCATGCTTATTTAAAAGAAGTCGGATTTGATTTTCAAATTCATATTTTAATGGGATCAGGAGCTTACATATGTGGTGAAGAAAGTGCGCTTTTTGAATCTATGGAAGGAAAACGTGGCGAGCCAAGAAACAAGCCTCCTTATCCGACAATCTCAGGTTTCAGAAACAAGCCAACTGTTATCAATAATGTAGAAACTTTGGTTTATGCATTTATGATTTGCAGAATAGGTGCAGGTAAATTACATGAACTAGGAACTGCTGATTCAAGAGGATCTAAAGTATTTTCTATTTCAGGAGATACTCCTATAGCAGGAATTTATGAACTTGAATTAGGAATGTCATTGGAAGATTTTGTTGAAGAATTTGGTGATGGCGATACTAAGGCTGTACAGGTGGGTGGAGCTTCAGGATTTTGTGTTCCAAGAAAAAAATTCAAAGACACAATCATTGGATTTGAAGGTGTTCCGACCGGAGGTTCTATGATGCTTTTCAATAGTTCACGTTCAATGTATAATGTGTTGAAAAATTACGTGGAGTTTTTCGAAGAAGAATCTTGCGGACAATGTACTCCTTGCCGTGTAGGTTGTCAACAACTTAAAAAAGGTATTGAAGCAATTAAGAAAGGTGAGAAATCTGCTCATTATCTTGATACTTTACAAAAATTGGCTGATACGATGAAAGTTAGTTCTAAGTGTGGTTTAGGTCAGTCAGTTGCGAATTCATTCTCTTCAATTGTTGACAACTTTAGAGAAGAAATGATTTACTAAATAAACTATTGATAGTAAAAATAAAATAAAGATAAAAACATGGCTAATACAGTAAAAATAAATATAGACGGAATCGATGTAAGTATTGAGGCTGGTAAAACTGTTCTTGATGCTGCAAAGAAATTAAATATACACATTCCAACTCTTTGTTATCATGAAGATTTGTGTGTGGCTGGAAACTGTAGAGTATGTGTTGTTGAACAGGAAGGAGTTAAAAACCTTGTTGCTTCATGTGCAATGCCTGCTCAGGATGGAATGGTTATTCATACAAATACACATAAAGTAAGAAATGCTCGCAGACACGTAATTGAATTATTACTTTCAGAGCATAATGCCGATTGTACAAAGTGTTATAAAAATACAAGATGTGAATTACAGGATTTGGCAGGCGAAATGGTGATCAACGAACACATGTTCCTGGACCTTGTACCGGATAAAAACTATACTATAGATAATTTATCACCTGCAATAATTAAAGATGATAGCAAATGTATTCGTTGTCAGCGTTGTGTTAGAACTTGTGATGAATTGCAGCATGTTAGTGCATTAGGTGTTGCGTACAAAGGTGAGCATATGAAGATTTCTACTTTCTTTGAGAATCCTATGTATGAGGTTGTTTGTACTAATTGTGGTCAGTGTGTAATTCGTTGTCCAACCGGTGCTTTGGTTGAAAAGAATTACCTTGATAATGTATGGGATGCTATTTATGATGAGGATAAACATGTTATTGTTCAAACGGCTCCTGCTACTCGTATTGCTTTAGGAGAAGACCTTGGAATGGAAGCTGGTAGTATTGTGACTGGGAAGATGGCTGCAGCTTTAAGACGTTTAGGTTTTGATTCAGTTCTTGATACTGACTTTACAGCCGATTTAACTATTATGGAAGAAGGAACAGAGTTGCTAACTCGTTTAAAAAGAGCTTTAGTTGATAAAGATCCTACAGTTAAACTTCCTATGACAACATCTTGTTCTCCGGGATGGATTAAATTTATCGAACATATGTATCCTGAATATTTAGAAAATGTTTCAACTTGTAAATCTCCTCAACAAATGTTTGGAGCTCTTGCAAAAACATATTATGCTCAAAAGAGGGGCATAGATCCTTCTAAAATAGTAAGTGTATCTATTATGCCTTGTACAGCTAAAAAGTTCGAAGCAAATAGACCAGAAATGCGTGATAGTGGTTATCAAGACGTTGATATGGGTCTTACAACAAGAGAACTAGCAGTAATGATTAAACAAGCCGGAATTGATTTTAAAGAACTTCCGGATGAGAAATTTGATAGCTTAATGGGTAAATCTTCTGGTGCTGCTGTTATATTTGGTGCAACCGGTGGTGTTATGGAAGCTGCTCTTCGTACTGCGTATGAAATTGTAACTGGTAGAGAAGTGCCATTTAAGAACTTAAATATTACTCCTGTTCGTGGTATGGAAGGTGTAAAAGAAGCTGCTGTTAAAATCGAAAATGTTTTACCGGCATGGAGCTTCCTGGAAGGTGTAGAGTTAAAAACTGTTGTTGCTCATGGTTTAACAAATGCTAATAAAGTAATGCAAGCTGTTAAGAATGGTACAGCTGACTGGCATTTTATTGAAATTATGGCTTGTCCGGGTGGATGTCTTGGTGGTGGAGGCCAACCAATTCCAACTACTCCGGAAATTCGCAAAAAACGTGCTGAAGCTATTTATCGTGAAGATGAAGGAATGGCAATACGTAAATCTCATGAGAATCCTGAAATTAAGCAGATTTATGAAGAGTTTCTTGAAGAACCTCTTAGTCATAAATCACACTGGTTATTACATACTCATTATCAGGCAAGAAAAAGAGAATAGAAATTATATAAAGTAAATAAAAAAGGATAGCTTAATGCTATCCTTTTTTTATAAAATAAATTGAATATACGAATTTCAATAAGGCTGGTTTTCATGTTGATTTAAATAATGTGAACGGAAAGGTTCCTTTTATGGAAATTTCTTGTACCGGAAATATAGGAATGGATCAATGGTATAATTGGATTTCTAATGAAATTTCTGTAAAACAACAAAATAAGCTGTAAAACATATTTGTATTTATTTGAATGTAAATCATGGTAAATCAATGCGTAACAGAATTTAGTTTGTTTAGAATTAATCTATTTAATTGTTATTAAAATAACAGTGTTAAAAGAATAACATAAAGTATATATATTTGCAAAATGAAGTTATTACAACAAATTTTATTCTGATTTTTTACGTTAAATAATATTAAATTTTATAAAACATTTTTTGAAATGACAAAGATCAAAACATTAGCAGATTTGGAAAGAATTAAAAATGAAATGCGTTCAGATAAAGATTTGAACGGCAGTCAGGACAATTCTGAAAATGCAGTAAAAATTAAAGTTGGTATGGGAACCAGCGGAATTGCATCAGGTGCGAGAGATGTTATGGATTTTTTAACTGAAGCTCTTGAGAAGAGAAATATTGAAGCTGTTGTTTCTCAAACCGGCGATATGGGATACAGCTATGCAGAACCAACTATCGAGGTTAGAAAGCCTGGTCAAAAGCCTGTTGTTTTTGGATACGTTGATGTTAAAAAGGCTGACCTTATTATTGAAAAGTATATTAAGCTGGGAGAAGAAGTAGAAGGTATTATACCTGTAAATTATAAAACCATTGATGACTAATTTAGGAGGAAGCAAAATGTCGCAACATAAACAAATAAGAATTGCTTTAAATAATTGTGGTGTAATTGATCCTGAAAATATTAAGGAGTATATTGCACGCGATGGTTATATGGCATTGGGTAAATGCCTGACTGAAATGAAACCTGAAGATATTATCCGGGAAATTAAAGACTCGGGTTTGAGAGGTCGTGGAGGAGGAGGTTTTCCTGCAGGTTTAAAATGGGAAATTGCTTGTAAAAATAAAGCCGATCAAAAATATGTAGTTTGTAATGCCGATGAGGGTGACCCTGGAGCATTTATGGATCGTTCAATCTTAGAGGGAGACCCACATGCCGTACTCGAGGCTATGGCAATTTGTGGTTATTCAATGGGTGCTACAAAAGGCTTAATATATATCAGGGCTGAATATCCTTTAGCAATTGAACGATTAAAAATTGCTATTGAACAAGCTCGCGAATTTGGTTTATTGGGTAAAAATCTATTTGGAACCGATTTCGAATTTGATATTGAAATACGTTATGGTGCCGGAGCATTTGTTTGTGGCGAAGAAACTGCATTAATTCACTCGATGGAAGGTTTACGTGGCGAACCAACTATTAAACCTCCATATCCTGCTGAGTCAGGTTATTTTGGAAAACCAACCAATGTAAATAATGTTGAAACGTACGCTAATGTTCCAATCATTTTAAGAAAAGGTGCAAATTGGTTTAATAAAATCGGAACAGAAAAATCAAAAGGTACAAAAGTATTTGCTTTAGCCGGAAAAATTAAAAACGTGGGGCTTGTAGAAGTGCCTATGGGAACAACTTTACGTGAAGTAATTTATGAAATTGGTGGCGTAATCGAGAATGATAAGAAATTTAAAACTGTTCAAACCGGTGGTCCTTCGGGTGGTTGTTTAACTGAAAAACATTTAGATACTCCAATTGATTTTGATAATCTGGTTCAGGCTGGTTCGATGATGGGATCAGGTGGTATGATTGTTATGGATGAAGACAATTGTATGGTTTCTGTTGCTAAATTCTATTTGGAATTTACAGTTGAAGAATCTTGTGGTAAATGTTCTCCTTGCCGTATCGGTAACAAACGTTTATATGAATTACTTGATAGAATTACGCAGGGTAAAGGTGAAATGGAAGATTTGAAGCGACTTCGAAATATGAGTAATGTAATTAAAGATACTTCGCTTTGCGGATTAGGCCAGACATCTCCAAATCCGGTATTATCAACTCTAGATAATTTCTACGATGAGTATGTTGCTCACGTTGTAGATAAAAAATGTATTGCAGGGCAATGCAAAGACTTAATGACATATTTTATTATTGAAGAAAATTGCGTTGGTTGTACAGCTTGTGCCAGAGTTTGTCCTGTAGGAGCAATTACAGGTGAGAAAAAAGAAGTACATTATATCAATCCGGAGATTTGTATTAAATGTGGAGCTTGCGAAGAGAGATGTAAGTTTGATGCAATCATTGTAAAATAATAAATTTCAGAACGATGAATAAAATAAAATTAACGATAGATAACAAGCAAATAGAAGTAGAAAAAGGAACTACAATCTATAAGGCTGCAAAAGAATTAGGAATTTATATCCCTGTACTTTGTTATATGAACCTCGAAGGTTTAAATATTGAAAACAAACCGGGAGGATGTCGTATTTGTGTTGTTGAGGTTGAAGGCAGAAATAATCTGGCTCCATCTTGTTCAACTGATGTATGGGAAGGAATGGTTGTAAATACACACTCGATGCGTGTTATTAACGCCCGAAGAACCGTAATGGAATTTATTCTTTCCGATCACCCTAAAGATTGTTTAACATGCGCCAAGTCGGGTAATTGCGATTTACAGGATATGGCTGTTAAACTGGGTGTCAGGGAAATTCCGGGTCAGGAATATGCCGAGATGTCAACATATAAAATCGATTTCTCTCCATCTATAATCAGAGATTTAGATAAATGTATAATGTGTCGTCGTTGCGAAATGATGTGTAACGATTTCCAGACTGTTGGTGCACTTTCAGCATTTAACCGCGGATTTGAAGCGGCTGTTGGGCCTGCTTTCGAAATGGAACTGGAAGATTCTACTTGTACATATTGTGGTCAGTGTGTGGCTGTTTGTCCTACCGGTGCACTAACCGAAAAAGATCATACAAGAGATGTTATAAATGCACTTTCCGATCCGACTAAAAAAGTTGTTGTTCAAACTGCTCCTGCAGTACGTGCTGCATTAGGCGAAGAATTTGGAATGGAACCGGGAACATTGGTTACAGGTAAAATGGTATCGGCACTACGTCGTTTAGGTTTCGATTATGTTTTCGACACTGACTTTGCTGCCGACCTTACCATTATGGAAGAAGGAACAGAAATGTTAGATCGATTAACAAAATATTTAGGTGGCGATAAAGAAGTAAAATTACCAATTCTTACATCTTGTTGACCTGCATGGGTAAGCTTTTTCGAGCATTATTTCCCTGAAATGAAAGATATTCCTTCAACTGCACGATCTCCACAACAAATGTTTGGTGCTATTGCAAAAACATATTTTGCCGATAAAATCAGTACTAAACGCGAAGATTTGGTGGTTGTTTCTATCATGCCTTGTTTGGCTAAAAAATACGAAGCTCAACGCGATGAGTTTAAAGTTGATGGAAATCCTGATGTTGATTTCTCAATTTCAACTCGTGAGTTGGCTCATTTAATTAAAGAAGCAAACCTTGATTTAAATATTTTACCCGACGAAGATTTTGATAAGCCTCTTGGTGAATCTTCAGGTGCCGGTGTTATATTTGGTACCACCGGTGGTGTTATCGAAGCTGCTGTTCGTACCGCTTATGAATTACACACAGGTAAAAAACTTGAAAAATTAGATTTTGAACAACTACGTGGTTTCGAAGCTATCAGAAAAGCTACTGTCGATTTTGATGGTACTCCAATTAATATTGGAATTGCTCACGGATTAGGCCATGCACGTAAATTGCTTGATGAAATTAAAGCCGGAAAATCAGAATTTCATGCTATTGAAATTATGGCGTGTCCCGGTGGATGTATCGGTGGTGGTGGTCAGC
>JAUVUS010000051.1 GCA_030600865.1 Bacteroidales bacterium
GGGCTTGGCATATAAAGAATACCTATTAGTTTAATGAAAGGTGTAAAAGTTACAATGATAAAACACAATGGAACTCCTATTGAATTAATGGAGTTTGAGAGATAATATAAAAGGGAGAATCTCACGATTTCTCCCTTTTAAACATCTAAACTAACAAATTGGGAAATTTGCTAAACCCTAATATGATTCAAATTCCTGATCAATTTTATTGCTTTCAGCCAATTTTAAATCAAAGCCTTTACTTTCTAACTCTTTTTTAATAGTTCCTCCATTTGACCCAACAGGTTTAACAGATTTGTTTTTAGCAGGTTTAAATTGTTGCAAAGACGTTTTATTACTTATGCCTGCTTCGTTATTTTCTTCAATTTTGAAATAACTAATAATTTCTCTTAACTGATCTGCCTGGCTGGCAAGTTCCTCTGAACTTGTTGCCATCTCCTCAGAAGCTGCAGCATTCTGTTGTGTTACCTGGCTTAATTGTTGAATAGCACCATTTATCTGATCAGCTCCTGAATTTTGTTCTAAACTGGCTGCAGATATTTCTTGTACCAGTTTTGCTGTTTTTTCTATTTCAGGAATAATTTCAGCCATAAAACCTCCGGCATCTTCTGTAACTTTTAAACTTTTTCTTGAAAGCTCATTAATTTCATCGGCTGCAATTTTACTTCGTTCAGCAAGTTTACGAACTTCTGCTGCTACAACAGCAAATCCTTTACCATGTTCGCCTGCTCGTGCAGCCTCAACTGCAGCATTAAGAGCTAATATATTTGTTTGAAATGCAATATCATTAACAATAGTTATTTTCTCAGCTATTTGTCGTATTGAGGCCAGACTTTCCCGGGCCGCAGTTGCAACTTTTGATACTCCATTTGATGCTGAAATTGAAATTTTTTCAGTTTGCTGTGCATTATCAGTATTTTGTTGAATATTCGAAGTCATCTCTTCCATTGATGATGACACTTCTTCGGTTGATGAAGCTTGTTCAGATGCTCCCTGTGATAACTGCTGGGTTGTTGAGCTAATTTGCTGACTAGCTGATGCAACATTATTTGCTCCAGTAGTTATGCTACCAACTATCCTTTTCAGATTTTCAACAAGAGCACCGAAAGATCTGCCTAAAACACCAATTTCATCTTTACGTTCAATAATACCATCAGGTGGATCTACATTAAGATTACCTTTAGAAAGCTCAGTAAGATCCTTAGCTAATTGCTTAAATGTGAATGAAATAATTTTTGAAAGTGAATAATTCAATACAATAATTAAAATAGCAATTACCAGTAGTATTATAAAAACATTTCTGATTGTAGATTTTAATTCTGTAAAGCTTTCTTTTGTTAAATTTAAGTCTTCATTATTTAATTCTTCAATAAAATGATTTGTTGAAGTTGTTATATCCTTGCCAATCTTATTATTATTTTCATTATTCTCAACAAATTGTAAAGCCAACTTCTTAATTTCTAAATTTGCATTTATAGCATTAACAGGTAAAGCAGCGAACTGAGTATTTTTTAATTTTTCTTTATCTGCTTCACCCTGTTCAATAGCTTTATCTAAAAATTCAATGAGTTCATTTTTATTAGAAATATCTTCTTTAATTTTTAGAAATAGAACCCTGATAGCAAATACGGTATTATTATTAGCATTTGCACCAGCTATAACCAATCTTTCTATAGTTGAAACACTTTCCCTTTTAGAAATATCTGCTAATCTTGCACTAACATTTTCTATATAACTATTTGATTGTTTTAGAGATTCTTCAGTTAAGCCGGATATCTGATTTTCAATTTTTTGATTTTCATTTTTTAATTGTTGAACTTTATTAAGTTCAGTCCAAAACTTTTGAACTTCATCAATATGGGATGTTTTTTTTGCAGATTGTTCTATCTTTGAGTAATCATTCTGTAATTCCTTAAAAGTTATTTCGTTAGCCAAAAAATCCTTAACAAGAAATGACAATTCCCTAAGCATATTAACTTCTTTAATATTTTCAGTTCTCTGCAAGGTTATACTGTCTAATTTGTTATTAAGGCTAAATATAAAAAACAACAATAAACCTATAAAGGTTACCTGCCCCAATATTCCAATTAATAATTTGTCTTTAATCTTTAAATTTTTCATAATATTTAATATTTATTAGTTTATCTTTTTTGTGATTTTTTTAAATCATTTAATTCACTGGATGTAAAAAGTTTAATCAAATCCAGAATCATAATAAAACTGTCATTCACCTTAGCAACTCCGGTGATAAATTCAGATTTATATGTATTACCGATACTTGGTGTTTCATCAATTTGTGTCTCCTCAATTTCACGAACAGCAACAACAGAATCAACCAGTGCGCCTATATGGATTAATTCATCATCCATTTTTAAATCCATAACAACTATGCAGGTATCATTGGTAATTTCAGTAGGTTCCATATCAAACTTAATACGGGTATCAATTACCGGAAGAACCATTCCCCGGAGGTTTATTACACCCTTCATATACGCAGGTGCTTTAGGAACTTTAGTAATTTTTTGTAATTCCAGAATATTGAGCACTTTACTTACATGTGCACCAAATTCTTCTTTTCCTATTTTAAATGTTAAATAGGAATTTTCTTTTGTGTTAGTTTCTATGTCCATATTTTAAATTTTGATTATCATGTTCAATAGATTTATCTATTTTTTGTTTTTTAATCTTAATCCCTGGAGGAAAACAGGATTTGTTGGCAATAATTTTTAAAATAGCGTTTTCCAGCTCATCATAAATATTAGGTTTGAAAACACAAGCTTTAAAACCTGCACTAATTAAGTCTAATAAATATACTTTATCAGTGTAATTTGTAATGGCTATAAATTTTACATAATGATTTTCCCATAATGCCTTTTTTATAGTTTCAATTCCATTTAAATTTGGCATCTCAATGTCCATAAGAACTATATCTGCTTCGTGTGTATTTTCCATTTTAAGAAACTCTTCTCCATCACTAGCAACACCTATTACTTTATGAGAAAGAATATTTTCCAAATAGTATTTTATTCCATCTCTAAAAGTTTTATTATCGTCTACAACTATGAATTTCATCTTTTAATGATTTTATTCAGGACAAAAGTATCGTAGACAGGAATTTTGTAAAAGAGGAAAAAACACTAAATGAATAGGGTAAATACCCTAAAAAGGGTTTGGGTTTGGGTTTGGGAGTGAAAATATAATGGTTATGAGTTATGAAAAAGCTAAGAGCTATGTCCTAAGTATCAGCTTTTAAGTTCTGGCTTCTGAATTCTGAATTCTGACTTCTGAACTTTCAACTTTATACTTCTATTAAATGATGCTTAATAGCAAACATAACAAGATGTGCTGTATTTTTTGTGGATGTTTTCGACAATATATTGGTTCTGTGATTGTCAACTGTTTTAGGGCTAATATATAGTTTTTCAGCTATTTCATTATTAGTAAAACCCTGGCAGATTAATTGAAGTACTTCTGTTTCACGTTTTGAAAGCCTGATTTCATTATTAAGTATAGAATCAACTCCTGTATGACTTACTTTAAATAATAAATTTCTTAGAATATCCTGAGGAAAATAATTCCCGCCATTATAAACGGTATTTATAGCTTCCTGAAGTTCTTCTCTTCCTGATTTTTTTAATACAAATCCCTGAACTCCTGCTTTAATCATTTTATAATAGTACACATGATCGCTATAACTGGAAAGGGTAATTATTTTAAGATCAGGGTATTTTACTAAAGCTTTTTCTGTTGCCTCAATGCCATCCATTTCAGGCATTGATATATCCAATAAAACAATATCGGGTTTAGTATTTATAAGAAGATCTAAAAATTCTTTACCGGTCTCAGCTTCGTCTATAACAATAAAATCCGGAATTTGTGATAATACAGACTTCAATCCATCTCTAAAAATAGCATGATCATCAACAATAACTATATTAATTTGTTTTTCCATTGTTAACCTTCAAAAGGAATTGAAATATCAACTGTTAATCCTGTATCCAGACTAGTATTAATATTAAATTCTCCGTTAATTGAATTTACTCTGTTATATATATTGTATAATCCCATTCCTTTACTTTTTTGAAGAACTTCATCTAAATTAAAGCCTTTTCCATTATGTTCAAAATTTAGTTTTATATTATCCTTGCTACCAGAGATTTTTATTTTAACATTTTTAGCATTTGCATATTTTAGTGTGTTATTTATTAACTCAACTGATGTACGATATAAGGTTATTTTTATATTCTCCTCAAGATTTTCATCAATATTAGAAGAAAAACTAAAATTAATTTTTGTAGTTTCTGATATTTTATCAATAAAAGACTGAATAGCTACAGATAATCCAAAATTTTGCAGTATATGCGGACTTAGATTATTGGAAATATCATTGATGCTTTGTATTGCTTCATTTATTGTATATTCAATTTTTCCGGATATTTCTTTTTTTACATTTTCATCTTTAACATTTAACAGCGTTTGAGCGTAAAGCTTAATTGCCGAAAGAATTGGTGAAATACCATCGTGTAATTCTTTAGCTACCCTACACCTCTCGCGTTCTTCTGCATTAAGCATTGCGTGATAAACCTTTTGTTGTGCATATTTTTTCTCAGTAATATCAGTAAATACTCCATAAGCTAATTCTTCGCCAATATCATTAATGTATTTCTCACCAACATCCTGAAGCCAAATCCATTTTCCTTTCTTGTTTTTTATTCTATATGTAATATCAAAACGTTTATTCCCGGTAAAAACCGATTTGAAATTTGTTAATACATTTTCAATATCTTGTTTATGTATCCTATCCAGCCATGCTTTGGTTCCATTCGTATAAATTTCGTCTGGCGTAAAACCAAATATTTTACTAACATTGGAGCTTATGAATTTTGTTCTACCGTTTTTATCAGTTATCCAAAAAACAGATGGTCCGTTTTCAACAAGCAATCTGTATTTTTCTTCACTTTCCTTTAAAGCTTTTTCTATTTTTTTACGTTCTGTGATATCAGTCATATTTCCAATAGACCCTATAATTTCCCCTTCAGAATTTCTTACAGGAGCTCCGCTTACTAAGAAATCAAACTTTTTCCCGCTTTTAGAAATAAATGTTGCCTCATACTGATAACGAATATTTTTAGTTCTATCTAAATTAGCTTTCTTTATTATTATATGATCTTCAGGAATTAATAACTTTTCATACCCAATTTCACCAATAATTTCATCTTCTATATATCCAAGTTTCTCAGTAAAACGGGAATTGACATACAGCACCCTATCATCATTATCAACTAACATAACAATATCATTCATGTTTTCCAGAAGCGTACGATACTTAGCTTCACTTTCCCTTAATGCACTTTCAGCTTTTTTTCGTAAACTAATATCTCTAACAATTGCAACTAAATACTCTTCGTCTGAAATAATTGTCCTGTTAAGAGAAATTTCGGCAAAAAAAGCTTTTTCGCCGTTAAAAGTTGTATGAAGCCATTCAAATCTTTGTGGAGTTCCTCTTCTTGCTAATTGAATTTTTTTAATGGCTAGCTCAAGAGATCTTTCCCCATTTGGTTGGTATTTCGGTGATACTTCAACAGGCGTTATACTAATTAATTGCTTTTTACTACAATCATATAATTGAAGCGATTTCGTATTACAGTCAATAAATTTATTGTCTTTATCTAAAATAAAAATACCATCGTTTGCCGTTTCAAATAAAGTTTTATACTTATATTGCTCTATTCTCAGATTTTCGGCCATTTTATTTAAAGAAACAGCTAATAAGCCTATCTCATCTTTTTGATTAATATCAATATTAGTACTTAAATTACCTGAAGCAATTTTTTCTGCAAATGCAACTCCCTTATTTAATGCTCTAGTAATAGATCTACTAACTTGTATATTAACAATTATATATATTATTATTCCAAATATAATTGATATGATTATGGCATTTCTTAAATGATTAATTATTCCCATTAACTCGTTTTCATATATTGAAACCGAAACATATGCCTCCAGCTGTTCAATATATTTGAAATACTGAAACTTGCTTTTACCTTCCCATAAATAATTTGTTTTACCTGTTGATTTATTTGAATTTATTAATTGCTGGAAAAATTCGGCATTATAATGGTTTTCACCTTCATTATTTGGATGGATTATAAAAGTTCCTTTTTTATCAATCATAAAGGGATAACCGGACTCAAAGTATTTCTTTTCTTTAAATACTGTTTTAAGATTACTTATATCTGTCTCCTTTAATCCAACATATAAAATTCCCTGTACCTTACCATTTATAAAAATTGGTTCATAAGCTGTAAGATAATAATCATTTACAACAAATGCTCTTCCATAATAAGTATTCCCAGATTCTATTGTTTGAATAACAAGAGAACTATTTGGAATATATGTACCTACAGCTCTCTCTCCATTTTCTTTTAATACATTGGTTGAAATTCTTAAATAACCCTCTGGTATTTTTTGAAAAATCGTAGCTGTTGCACCTGTCATTTCCTGTATTTTATCAACTATTATAAAATTTCTATATACGTCCTTATTAGCAATTTTTAGATTACTAATTGTTATATTTTGAGTTGATTTAGTAACTTGATTGATTGCTAAAACATTTTGATTTCTATCACCAATTGTTGGTTTACCATTATATTTAAGAACCTCTCGGGCAGTAATTAAAGCATAATTAACTTTACTTTGTCTTTCATGTAGTTGAACTTTTATAGTATTAGAAAGATCATTAACCTGTTCAAACATTCTAAGGTCTGTGTCAGCAATTATTTTCGCTTTCTGAGTTTTTATAGTATAAATCCCTAATGAAGAAATAATAATCACCATAATAAGACTCATTATTAAATTAAGTCGCAATCCAATTTTAATATTACTTAAAAACCTCATTACTTATAGTTTTTAGGGATTTTATTCATTTCTACTATTAATTTCATCAGATAAGTTTATAAAGAAAACAATAATCAATTGAAATGGTCTAATTTTCAATGCTTCTTTATTATTTAACTTCATAGTTGTTTGTTTGAAAGTAATGAACTACCCAAGAGCAAATTCCAGAGAAGTTCTTTTATTTTGATTAAAACTATACTTGATATTTAGTAAAAGTTATCAAGTATTTATTCCATAGCCAAAAAATATTTTTATTTTATTAAATTTAGCTTCTTTAAAACCTTCTGATTTTATGGAAAAAATTTATAATTTATTATTTATAGTTTTTGTAATTACACTATTTATATATATCTGGAAAAAATTAAATATACGTAATTTTTGGAAAAAACCTATTAAACCTTTTCCCGCAAGTTGGAGAAAAATACTTTTTGAAAATGTAATCTTCTACAACAATCTTAATCCTGAAGAAAAGCAACAATTTGAATTTAAAGTTCATGAATTTTTAATTAATTGCATAATTACAGGAGTAGAAACAGAGGTTAACGAATATGATCGTGTTTTAGTTGCTGCAAGCGCTATAATTCCAATTTTCGCGTTTCCAAATTGGCAATATTTCAATTTAAAAGAAGTTCTACTATATCCTAATCTTTTCAATGAAGAGTTTAATACAAATGGAGAAAAACGCTCTATTGCAGGAATGGTTGGAACCGGATATATGGAAGGGAAAATGATACTTTCGAAACAAGCCCTACATCATGGTTTTAGAAACGAATCCGATAAAAAGAATACAGCAATTCATGAGTTTGTTCATTTAATTGACAAGGCTGATGGAAATATTGATGGTATTCCTGCTTTTCTGCTTGAAAAACAATATACTATTCCATGGATTGATTTAATTCAGAAGAAAATTGAAGAAATATATGAAGGTCAATCTGATATAAATCCTTATGGAGCAACAAATAAAACAGAATTTTTTGCTGTAATAAGTGAATACTTTTTTGAAAGACCAAAACTACTTAACCAAAAGCATCCTAAACTTTATACTTTACTTGAAGAGATTTTTAACCAGAAAATGGCAAAAAAGCAAAAAAAATCATCAAGTCTTGAAATTAACAGAAATGATCCATGTCCATGTGGTAGTGGCAAAAAGTATAAACACTGTTGTGGAAAAATATAAAATAACTATAAAAGAGGATGTCCAAAAGTTAATAAAATGTCATTACTCACTTCGTTCGTGAGAGAAGTTCCCTTGAAAAAGGGAATCTCTTGGTTAATTTGCATTCTGAAAATTATGAGATCCCCAATCAAGTTTGGGATGACAATGAGATACTTTTTAGACAACTTTTTTTACACTATCCAATTTTTGCTTTTAAACAATACGGAAGTAATTAATTCAATTAAGAAGCCATATATTATTCCCATTACAACTGTACTGATAAACATTGTACTTGTACCAAACTCTTCAATATCAGGTGCCATTAATCCGCTAAAAACCTATGGTTTAATATTAAATTTTTATTATCCTACTCCTTGATTTTTAAAATATTGTCTTTTATTTTAAACAAAAGAAATTTAAAGAATAATTTTTGATTTGTACAAGTAGGTTGAATTTGATATACTTTTTTAGTTAAAAATATACATCTCTTAAATTCAATGTATTTTTTATAAATTATTATTACAATAATTTATCATTTTCATCAAATCATCTTCATTATTGAATTTAATTTTATTGTCTTTTTTATATTTCTTTATTTTCTTTAAACTATTAGGATATATTATATTAAGGAATTTTAAGTTAGGAATATAAATGGTATCTTGGTATTTAAGTTTATAGTTTGTCCTAATTGCTACAGTCTTTTCATCAAGATCTTCAATATATGTAACACTTTCAGCTCTATCCTCACGAAATGTGACTCTAGCAACAGTAACAGCTTGAACTGTGGCAGAATTTACTTTTGTTCCATACGCTCCTTCTTTTGCACATAAATCTGTTTTTTCTATCTCTCTTCTTTTTAATAAAGTAATGTGGTCAAAAATTAGAACTTCATAAATTTTTTGCTCAAAACAAATAAAACTATGTTTATCAATGATAATTTTTTCAATTAAATTGTAATCATTTGCTGTAAATGTTTTTAATTGACCTGATTGGTAATAATGAATTTCATCCATAAAAACATTATAATTAAGACCCAATTTAATGATTGTACTATCTTTAAGCGTAATATTACCGTTAATAAAGTTTTTAAATAAATATTGCGATTTTATTGAAAAATCTTCATTTATTTTTGAGTTTTGTGCAAAAATTGAAATTGATAAAATTGAAAAAATAATAAAGGAATTTAACTTTCGCATAACATAAACTTTAGGTTAATAATAAATCTTTTCTTTATTTGTTTAATAATAAGACTAAGAAATAGTAATTTCCCCTATGTTTCTTTGAGGATAATTAGAAACCTATTATCTAATAATTAATTTAAATATCATATCTGTCAAATTTAGTTATTGATTCAACCACTCTTTAAAATCTTTAACACGTTTAGTACTAACAATGGTTTCTTTTTCAAATGGAGGGATTAATTCGAGTTTTATTCTTCGACTAAACCATGTGTGCATTTTTTTTATACTATTTAAATGAACAATAACCTGACGATTAATTCTAAAGAATTCATCAGGATTAAGTACAACAGTTAAATGTTCAAGAGTATGATCAATTAAATATCGTTCTCCTTCTTTTTCAACCAGGAAAGCATATTTACCTTCTGCAAAAAAATATGCAATATTTTCAATTAAAACTGTTTTTATAGTATCGCCTTCAACAACCAAAAAGCGTTTCTGATATTTCTTCTCCCG
The DNA here is from genome assembly GCA_030600865.1 of Bacteroidales bacterium. Classification (GTDB taxonomy): domain Bacteria; phylum Bacteroidota; class Bacteroidia; order Bacteroidales; family UBA12077; genus UBA12077. The sequence goes on from JAUVUS010000051.1 coordinate 9,751, forward strand.
CATATCCCCTATTATTTCTTTTAAAGCAGAATAATCGACAGTATTTTCTTTTTGATGTAATTCTCTATATTTTTCGTAGCTGGCTGCTAATTCAAATTTATTTATTGGTTTTAATAAATAATCAATACTGTTTACTTTAAATGCCTGAATTGCATATTGATCATAAGCAGTTGTAAATATAATTGGAGTTTTTATCTCTACTTCATCGAAAATACGGAAAC
>JAUVUS010000050.1 GCA_030600865.1 Bacteroidales bacterium
TCTTTAATATTTTCATCAATTTCAAAGATTCTACTGCGTACTTCGTTGAAAATTGATTTTATTTTATCAGTAGGCTTTTTTAAATGCTGTTCAACGGAATAGTCAACAGGAGATTTAGCCGGACTATCTATAGTTGTTTTACTTGAAGATTTTTGCTCAGAAGCATTCAAAGGTTCAAGGCTAAATATTTCATTTTCATAAAAACGATACTTGAATAATTCTACCCGCATTGGAATAACTTCAACAGTATCAATATCAAATTTACTATAAGATTCTGCAATGCAAATTACTCTGGGATTTTGCCAATCAATTTTTAAGTCTTTTGCAATTTCTTTTCCAAGTCTTTTTAGTATTAGCATTTCAAAAAATTCAACTTTCTGAGCTTGAAGCCACTTTAAATAAGATAATGCTTGATTTATTACATTGGCATTCTTATTCCTTTTATATTCAATTATCACAGGAGCACCATTCCTGTCAACCGCTAAAGTATCAATTCGACCACCAAAAGTAGTTGGGTATTCAGTTTCCAAAAAATGCATATCTAATGTCTCCATTAGATTCTTTTCAACAAGTTTCTGAAGTTTCTTTTCTTTGTCAATTGCAAATGATTTCAACTTTTTTAGTAGTCCGTTTTCTTCTCTGTATATTGGCATCTCTGTGAATTTTTGTAAAAATTAAGGCTAACTAGTAAATAGAAGTAAAAAGTTCCTTCTATTTAATTAAGTAGTGAATCTACAAATTATTTTAAAAACTTTTTCATATTTTTTATTTTAATGATAAATAATAATAAGTATTCTATTGACAATGAAGCACGCGTTATAACTTCCTACGGCAGTCAAGCACGCGCGCTAGCGGAGATAATATTTAGTCAACAAACCACCAAAACCCGAGCTTAAATTTGACGCGCTGTTATGCCCAGTTCGTTTTTATCATTTCTTTTTAATAGTATAAAATTCTGTGTTAAGAAAACTATATCCTAAATCTCTTTGCGGAAAATAAGATCTTCCAAAACATAAAGTATCAACTAACTTTGATTTATGCCAACTTTCTCCACCATCATAAGTTTGGTAACTTCTAATTCCTTTAAAAACTTCACAATCTCCTTCATATGCAAAAACACTGTCAGTGTTAAAACCGTCCATTTCATTGTAAAAATGAAAATCATCAAAAAAAGAAAAAGGTACATCAACTGTCTTCCAATTCAAACCACCGTTTATAGTTTTATACAAATTTGTACCATCCAAATATCCAATGTTCTGATTATAAAAATAGATATTCATTACATTTTGTGATGCAGGTATTGGTGTATTTAATGTTACCCAACTAACGCCATAATCAGTGCTTTTAAATATATTCTGGTTTTCTCCAGCAATAAATACTACGTTATCAACACAGTAATATTTACCAAACACGGGTCTAATTGGTAAATCGATAAATTCCCAATTATCCCCACCGTCAGAAGTTTTTGAAATATAATAGTCTCTAGAATTCGGAATGTCAGGAGTGTAAATTATTGCTAAACCTTGCGACTCATTAAAAAAATGCAAGCATTTCATGTCAACGTAATCTTCAAAATTCTTTTTAGTCCATGTTTCTCCACCATTTGTAGTTCTTAATAGAACACTACCTTTCCCTCCATCATCACTAAGATCATTACTGGCTCTGCCAGATACAAATCCAATGTTTTCATTCAGAAAAAAAACAGAATAAAGATGTAAAGTAGTTCCTGAATTTTGTTTATGCCATGATTTTCCAGCATTTATTGTTTTATAAATGCAGCCATTAAATGCAACCATAAAACCTATATCAGAGTTAATGAAGAAAATATCTCGTGGATTTAGATCGAAATCACAGACAGTTTTTGATATTTCCCAACCTTCAAGAAATTCTGTTAAAACTGTATCAATATTAGAAATTGTATCATTACTATTAAAATCTTTTTCGCAACCAATCATTAAGATTGTTGCACATAATAATGTTAAAATTCTTAATTTGGCCATAAGCTTTTTTAAAGAGATGTTATTTTAACCATTCTCGTTGCGTCGAATTGGGCATAACTAGTAATCACGCTGATAATTACTAAAGTATTGTTTGGGCAAAAGTTTGGAATTGAATTGAATTTAATTAAATAATAAAATAAATTAATCCCTTATACATCTAATAGAACACCCTGTCATCTTATTTTCGAAATAGCGATTGGTTTCTGCATTATCGTAATCCAAGTGGCGACTCCAAACGGTGGTTTCGTCATGCTCGGTAGCCGACCACCAAAAGCCAAAGTAACCAAGATTATCGAACGAACCAAGAAGATTGTGGCGGTAGCCACCAGGAAGAGCTGAAAAACCACTGCTGTTTGTTGCTCCGGGGTTGGGGGCATTCCAATGTATTGTACCAGATTCTTTTAGTTTGCCCCCTGCTTCGCTTTCTCCTCCTAAATAATCGATCAGTGTTGTCCACTCTGAATCAACAGGCAAATGCCAACCTACAGGACAGGCTACTTTTGCCGCTTCCCACTGGTACAATATACCATAGGTGCTACCATTAGTAACTTTATCGTTATTGTAATAACTCCATCCGTCATAAGCGGAGTTGGTTCTCCATTGTGTATAATCAGTTATTTCTTTGCCTGCAATTTCATAAGACAGGTTTTCGGCAAACCATATCTGGTCACCTATCTTTATCACATCATATTTATTATTATCACGAGGGTCGGTAAAGGTGCCGTGAGTAGCATCACTCCACACAATAATTTCTGTTGTAAAACTCCATATTGCACTTTCACTTGTTCCTCCTTTACCGTCTTTAGCAACCACTTTCCAGTAGTAAGTCGTGTTAGCCGCAAGTGTCGGGCTATAAATCGTACCTGTTTGACTACTACTTACAACTGTTACGGGGGTGGTTTCAGTACCAAAATAAACATCATAAGTTACGACATTTCCGTTGGGGTCGGACGCTGCCTGCCATGACAACGATACATTCAATGAAATATCTACAGCAGAATATGAGGGCGAACTTAATATTACATTACCCGGTGCAAGATTAGGGTAATCATTTTCACAACTGCTTGTCAATAGCAATGTAAATACCATTACAAACAACGACAGGTAGCAAATTGTAATTCTTTTCATGTCTATATAAATTTTAATTATTGGAAGGTTTTCCTAAATACCGGTTAAGGATTTCAATGAATGTATTATATGATACTGGTTTTTGTATGAAATAATCAAAACCCGCTGATTTAATTTTTTCGGCAATATCTGTATATTCAAAACCTGACAATGCTATAACTGGAATCTTATCTATATCTGGTTTTAACTCTTTCAACTTTTCCATTGTTTCAAATCCGTCCATATTTGGCATGCGGATATCAATTATAATCATATCCATTTCCTGATTCTTAACAGTTTCTAATAACTTATAACCATCATTAGCCCAAAATAGATTCACATCGAATTTTTTTAAAAATAATTTAACAATATTGAACCACTCTAAACTATCATCGGCAATAAGTATATTTTTCCCTTTAATATTCTGATCAGATTGTATTGGTTGACCTTGATCCTTTACCACCGCTTCTTTAAAAGGTATAAGGAAATAAAAGCTTGTACCTCCAGGTATTTTCGATTTATGCCAAATAGCACCATCCATAATTTCAACCAAACGTTTAGATATACTAAGACCTAATCCTACTCCTCTGAATAATTTCTCCTTATATGATTCAACTTTTCTAAACGATTCGTAAATGCTTTCACTTTGATCGGCAGGTATTCCAACACCGGAATCTTCGACTTTAACAACTACGTATTCCTGAGATTTTAATTGTTTATTACAGGTCTCCGGGAGTTGAATATCATTAGCAGTTTTAACTGTATAACTAACTTTTATAAAACCCTCCTCGGTATAATTTATGGCATTGCTTATAACTTGTTTCAGAATATTTCTAAATTTAACTTTATCGCAAATTAAATTTGCAGGAATTTCAGTATCAAAGCTCAATTCAACATCTTTTTTTACTTTATAAATTAAGTCGTTTATGGTTTCTTTAATTAGCTCATTAAGCTCAAAACTTATTTCTCGTAACTCGTGATTTTTAGATTCCAGTTTAGATATTTCCATTACATTTTCGATCACATCAGTGAGCGAATTACTACTTTTAGTTATTATATCTATGAATTGATCCTTTTCTTCATTATCAATATCCTCAGATCCTAAAAATTGTGAGTATCCAACTATAGCGTTAAGTGGTGTTCTAATTTCATGAGACATATTTCGTAAAATAGCACTTTTAAATTCAATAGATTCTTCTGCTATTTCTAAGGCTTCTTTAAGTTCTTGAGTTCTCTCCAAAACAATGTTTTCAAGATGATGTCTATATTTCTCAAGCTCATCATTTTGGGCTTTGATTTCTGCATTACTCTCTTCCAAATTTACATTTAGGGCTTTAAGTTCTTCTGTTTTTTCTGCAATCTGCGCATTCAGGTATTTCCTTTGCTTTTTTAAATAGAATATTCTAAGGTTATAAAAGGTAAAAACCGCAGTCAAAATAACAAGAATTCCAACCGTTCTAAACCATAAAGATTTCCACCAAGGAGGTATAATTTCAATCTTTAATGTATAAGGATTTTTACTCCACACAGAATTATCCGATGTACTCTTTATCACCAATTCATATTCTCCAGGAGGTAAATTGGTATAAGAAATGCTTGTTTGATTTTTTCTTGAATAATTCCAATCTGTTTCATAATCTAATAGTTTCCAGGCAAAATTAGTACGTAAAGGAAATAAATACTCAATTAAAGAAACATCAATACTTATGGTTGCTTTAACATATTTCAGAGATATTTTATCATGGTATAATAAGGTTTTTCCGTTTAAAACATTAGAATTGGTCAGCAATCTTTTATTTTGAAAATAAATGTCTGTTAAGCGTATATCCGGTGGTCGGACATTCATCAGTACATCTTCGGGATAAAATGATGCAACACCTCCTACTCCTCCAAAATACATCTCCCCATCAGGTGATTTAAAGAATGCGCCTTGATTGAATTCGTGAATATATATTCCATCATGGAATGAGAATACATCAATTTCTTTTGTTCTTTTATTTAACCTTACAATTCCCCTGTTTGTACTCATCCATAAATTCTTATTTTCATCTTCAAGTATAGCATAAACACTATTACTGGGAAGCTTATTTTTAATTGTGTAGCGTTCAAAACTATTATCTTCGGGGATATATTTATTCACTCCACCTGTATATGTTGCAATCCAAATATCATTTTCTGAATCTCGAAAAATTGAGATAAAATCATTTGAGCTTAAGGATTTTTCATCTTCCTTGTTGTAAATATAATGAGTATATTTCTTTGTTTTAATATTGTATTTATATACTCCATCAAAATCAACACCTAACCAAACATATCCTTCAGGATCATAGACGATATCTTTTGACAAAAGTGGTTTACTGGCAAGATTGATATTATCCGGTACAGGAAAAGTAGTAAAGCGCTTTTCTGATCTAGAAAATAAGACGATCCCTCCTTGAGTTGCCAGCCAAAGGCTATCACCATATTTATATAAGCCTTCAATTTGATTATAATAACTACTATGCTCCACTATATCAGAAACCTTAAAATGACAGGTTATTCTGTTTCTTAAATCAAAAGAGAACAAACCATCATATGTTCCAAACCATATAATATTGTTTTCGTCTTCATATATGTCCCTCACTCTCTTACCACCAAGAAAACCAAACTCTTTGTGATATTCAAAAATTCTTACAAATTCATCAAACCCACTCTCTGAATAATAAGCATGGTGTGCAGAATATATCCAGATTGTTTTATCTGAAGCTACTAAATAACCAAAATTATAGTCGATAACTTCCTTTTGCTTAGTAAGTGGGGTAAAGTATTTGAATGACGAAGTTCCTGTACTTAAATATGAAATTCCTCTATCTGACCCCACCCATAAGATTGAATCTATGTTAGAAAAAAATATTCCTTCTGTATTGTTATTTAGCAAAGAATTCTTCTGGAGTGGATCGTGTAAACATTTAAAATAATTACCAGAAGCAATATTAATTCTTATTAATCCTCTATTATTAGTACCAACCCAGATATTACCATTATTATCTTTTACATGATACCTGAAAGTGATGTTTTTTAGTTCATTCGGAGTAACATTTTTAATTTCATAAGAATTTATATTTAGATGAAAAATATCTCCATCTGTTACAATAGAATAATGATCATTATCCCATTCCAGAATGGAATTGACATTTTTGATTTTAGAAATTTGTTTAAAATCCAAATTGTCAAATTGCTCATCCAATCCTAATACATTTGACTTAAACAAACCAAATGTAGTGGCTAACCATATTTTTTTATCGGAATCTATATAAATATCATTTATACTATTGGGTTCCTCATCAGAATAATTACCAAGATTGCATCTTATTTTTTTAATTTTACTTTCTTTCAAATCAAGACAATACAATCTTCCAGGTGTTCGTGTTCCAATTATATACAAACTATCTGAAAAATGTGAAATACTGATAATAATACTAGCTTCCCCAGGTAATAAATCGTCAAGAACGAAATTTTGAAAATTGCCAGTTTGAAAATTCAAAACTGAAAGGATCGCGTTACTACAACCAATAAATAATAGATCCTGATTGGGAGGGATATACAACTTTTCGATATCATTATTAATCAAATCATCAGATTGACCAGATCTTCCGTAGTAAGTAAAGCTGCGACCATCAAATCGTTGAAGTCCTTCACTTGTAGCAATCCACATAAAACCGAATCTATCCTGAATAATATCTCTGACTATTGAGTGATATAAGCCATCTTCAACTGTATAATTGCGGAATACTGTATTTTCATCAGCATAACAAACACTATAAATACAAATTAAAATAAGCAGAATAACAGATGATCTAAGGTTAAGCATAATTCAGTAATTATTTTTCAAAATACGAAATATTACCTGTAAGATCAAATATTAAACTTTGTTTTTTGATATAAACTATAATCTGTTGAAATACATTATATCCATATAGCTCAGACTCCGACCTTATAGACGGATACTAATTAATTTAAATAACCTACGCTACTTTCCTATATTTCCAAACAGATAAACTTAACATTATTGTTGCATAAATAAGTAAACTGAAAAACTCATATGATATATCCCAAAATCCAGAACCTTTTAATAAAATCATACGGATAACACGCATAAAGTAGTAAAAGGGATTTATAATATTAACTCGTTGTGCCCAGGTTGGCATACTTTCCGTTGGAGTAAAAATACCACTCATAAGAATAAAAACAAGCATAAAAAAGAAGCATATAAACATGACTTGTTGCTGAGTTGATGAAATGGTTGAGATAAACAATCCAATTCCTAAAACCGCTAATAAATAAACAATTGTAAATCCGAACAATAACCACAAACTACCAACAATAGGTATATGAAAAAATATTTTACCAACAAGCAGTCCAAATGCGAGCTCAAATAAGGCGATAATCAAGAAAGGAATCAATTTACCAACAATAAATTCTATCTTACTAATCGGAGTTACATTTAACTGTTCAATGGTTCCTATTTCTTTCTCTCGAACAATATTCATTGCCGCCAAAAACATGCTTATTACGGTTACCAAAATAACTAAAATTCCCGGTAACATATAAGTTTTATAATTCAGTTCCGGATTATACCAATATGATGTTTCTACCGCAATTGGATTCAAGTCTTTTATTGCCGGCATTTGTGTTAAATCCACAATAATATTTCGATTAAAGTCTGAAATAACTGTTGAAGAGTATGCATATATTAAACTTGCAGCCATTCCGTTAATTCCATCAATAAGCAATTGCACTTGAGTCGAGTTTTCACGTATTAAATCACGTTCAAATCCATAAGGAATGTGAATTATAAAATCAGCCTGATTCTTTTCTATAGCTTCGTTTGCTTCATCAATTGAAAAAGAAACTCCTGAAATATTATAAAACGGCGAGAAGTCAAATTTAGTGATCAATTTATGTGATAATGAAGATAAATCTTTATCGACTACATACATATCAATAGATTTCATTTCCAGTGTTGCAGCATGCACTAATACCACTAACTGAAGAATAGGTATTCCAAAAATCATTGGTAACATAGTTTTGTTTCTGAAAATCTGAATGAATTCTTTTTGTAATATGTATTTGATCTTTTTCATTCTAATCAACTTATTGAATAAATTCTACTACTTATTTCAAATTAACTAGCTATTAGCTTTTTGCTTTTAGCCCTTAGCGGCTTACTCTTTTCTAAAAGCTAAAGGCTAAGAGCCAATAGCCGAGTATTATTCCAATCTCACTTTAAATTTCTTAATACTCATACCTAAAAAGAAAACAGTCATTCCGGCTATAATTAATGTTTCTTTCCAAACAATTCCAATTCCGGATCCTTTTATCATTATGTTCTTAACGATAACAATGAAATACCTGGCCGGCATAATAGTGCTAAGCCATTGTAATATTTTTGGCATATTCTCAATCGGGAAGATAAATCCTGATAATAACATTGTTGGTAACATTAGTGCAAACATTGAAATAAACATGGCTACTAATTGACTGTTACTAGCCGTTGATATTAGTATTCCCAGTGAAAGAGCCATAAAAATAAATAATAGAGTTTCGAGTAAAAGAAAAACCAGATTTCCCTGTATTGGCATTTCAAAAACAAAATAGCTTAGTGCAATAATTACTACTGCATTAATAAATGATAATACCATATAAGGAATTACTTTCCCAATTACGATTGGTAGTGGTTTTAAAGGTGACACCAATAAAACTTCCATTGTACCCATTTCTTTTTCGCGTGCTATCGATATGGATGTCATCATTGCTGAAACAAGCATAAGAATTAATGCCATAGTACCGGGAACAAACATATAAACTCCTTTAAGTTCATCATTATAAAGCATTCTAACTTCAGGTACGATTTCGTAAGGTAAGTCCTGAGCTAAAAGCTCATTTTTTACATAATTGTTTATTATGGCCTGCGTATAATTGGTAACAATATTAGCAGTATTAGCATCGGAAGCATCAGCAATTATTTGTATTCCTGCCGATCCATCACGCTCCAGTTTTTCTGCAAAATTTGATTCGAAAACAATCACTTCACGAATTATTCCTTTTTTAAATACATCTTCAATTTCCTGATCAGAATTTAAATTTTCGCTTAAAATAAAAAATCCCGATGAAGTTATTTTATTTGTGATTTCGTGTGTTACATGATCTTTTGATTTATCGTAAACGCCAATTTTAACATCTGTAATCTCATTCGAAACAACATAACCAAAAATCAGGATTTGTGCTATAGGCATTCCAAACAATATGAGCATTGTCCGAGGATCTCTGAAAATATGATGAAATTCTTTTTTTACAAAACCGAGGAAGCGATTCATTTTTTTCTATTAATTAATATAACTACTTAAATTTTATTTTATATTTTCTAATTTACAAGCTTTTAGCTCCTAGCCCTTAGCTGTTGATTTATGATTATTGACTATTTAAATATATTTTCTCCCTTTCTCATTTTATCATTTTCTTTTCACCGCTAAGGCGGAAACCTGCCCGTCAGGCAGGCGGGGACGCTAAGAAAACCAAGCTATGTTTTCAATAAACAAATACTCTTTCTCATTTTCTCTATCATTTACTATTTACTTCAAACGCTGTCAGGTCTTTCTTTAACACAACCAACCTTCAGACTCTGACAGGTTAATAATTTTGAACTTAATCTAAATTTATTAACAGCTTTTAGCTCCTAGCCCTTAGCTGTTAGCTTTAAGTATCAATTACTAACTTTAAACTCTAAACTATCTTGCTATTTTTATAAATACTTCGTCCATATTTTTTGCATTAAATTGTTTCTTTAATTCTCCCGGAGTATCGAGCCCTTCTATCCTGCCCTGATCCATAATAGAAACCCTGTCACAATATTCGGCCTCATCCATATAATGAGTTGTAACAAATACAGTAA
>JAUVUS010000449.1 GCA_030600865.1 Bacteroidales bacterium
GCAGGTATTGAAATTTAGAATGATTAATGCCGTTATATATTCAATCCATATTTGTTTTTCACAAATATGGCAATTTGAATAATAAACGGTATAAAACCATTAAATTAGCAAAAAAAATGAAAAAAACAGCTGTAATATTATTAGTTATTTTTTTATTTTCATGTAATAATAATGAAAACAAACTCCCTGATTATGTAATCTCTCATGATGATATGGTTAATATTATTATTGATATACATTTAACAGATGGCTTGTTTACTAATAATAAAGTAAGAAGAAAATTAGCCAAAAAAGATTCTTTAAATTATTACAATGCAATTTTAAACAACTACGGATATACTCGTGCTGATTTTGATACATCTGTACATTTCTATAGTAAGAACATAGATGAATATGATAAGATTTATGAAGAAGTTCTTAACAACTTAAGTGAGATGGAAACAAAATTGAAACAAGAAAGCGCTGAAGAAACAAAACTGAAAGAAGAAAAACCAGTAAATCAGTAGGTAGTTTTTTAAATGATTATTTTTTATTGACTATTTACCATTTTACCAGCTTGACCGCCGACTTGACTGCCTTTGGCAGTAGGAGGTTAACCATTTAACCAGCAACCATAAATATTTAATGCGAAGATTATCTGCCAACTATATTTATCCAATCAACAAACCACCTTTAAAAAACGGTATTGTTGAGATTGGCGATGATGGTAAAATCCAAGCTATTATTGATACTAAAGGAGAGTTAAAAGAATCACGAAATCTGGAGTTTTATAATGGCGTAATTACCCCGGGTTTTGTAAATACACATTGTCATCTGGAATTATCAGGACTAAAAGGGGAGCTAAAACAAAAAGCAGGTTTGCCAAATTTTTTAAAGGAAATAGTTAATTATAGGAAGCAGGGTAATAGCAAAGATTCTTTTAAAGCGATAGAACTGTATGATGGATTAATGAAACAAAAAGGAATTGTTGCTGTTGGTGATATTTCAAATACCGATCTTACAATTACAACCAAAATCAAGAGTGAAATACATTATTATTCTTTTATTGAAGCAGTAGGACTTGGTATTAATTTTGATAAAATTTTTGAGGCAAACAGGGAATTATTTAATGGATTTTTAAATAATAACTTAAACGTATCAATTGTTCCTCATGCACCATATTCTGTTTCAAAAGAATTATTTCAACGAATAAAGGAATTTGCGGAAGCCAATAATTCAATTATATCAATTCATAATCAGGAAAGTGATTCTGAGAGACAATTTTTTATGAATAAATCAGGAGATTTAATTAAAACGTTTAGCACAATAGGTATTGATTTAAATCAATGGAAGCCAACGGGAAAAAATTCCATAGAATCGATTATTGATTGGCTGCCACAGAACAATAATATCATTTTTGTTCATAATACATTTTCTAAGAAAGAGGATGTTGATTTGGTAAACGAGAAGGTTCAAAATGCGTATTGGTGTTTGTGCCCATTATCAAATTTATATATTGAGAACAAATTACCTGATTTTGATATTTTCAATCAAATTTCTGATAATGTAACTTTAGGTACCGATAGTCTGGCTTCTAATACAACATTGTCAATTTTGGATGAGATGAAAACAATTGTTAAGAATTACAATAAAATTGATTTCGAAAAACTTCTTCGGTGGGGGACTTTGAATGGTGCTAAAGCCTTACAAATCGACAAAAAATTTGGAAGTATTGAAAAAGGGAAAACTCCCGGGCTAAATTTAATTTCGAATTTTGATTTTGAAAAAATGCAAATTACCAATAAAAGTGAGGTAAAAGTATTAGTTTAATAACTCCCGCCCTCTATTTGAATATCAGCATGTTACAATTGATTTATCGAAAACATAATTATTGCTGTATTTCTTAGTGCATCTTTGAGTCTTTCTGTCTTTGTGGCATAAAGTCTTAGCCACCAAGGCACTAAAACACGAAGATTCACAAAGAAGTTCAAAAAGAACGACATTAAACTTTACGATAGATCAGGAGTTCTGAGTTTAGGATTTATTGCGAAATTAGATGTGCAGAACAAGCTTAAATGTACAGGCTATTTCTTTACAATTTCTTAATTCACCCCACTTTTTCTTAAGTATTCAACAGCTTCCTTATCGTATTTAAGAATGTGTTCGTCGAACCACTTTTCTAAATATTGATATATTTCTAAACACAATTTTGGCTTGTTATTTTCAACATCTTTCTGAAATTGTATAATTCTTTCTACGAACTGATTGTGTGCAGCTTTGTGTTGCTCGAAGTTAGGATATTTTAAATCGTTAAAATAAATTTCTTCTTTAATAAAATAATGATCAATTAAATATGCGAGCTTGAAGAATATTTCAGAAACCTTTTCTTCACATGAATTACTATTAATAATAAGCTTTAATTCGTTGATTATATTTAAGAATTTTTTATGCTGTTCGTCAATAACTGTAATGTTAACAGTATATTTGTCTTTCCACTGATATGGTTCGGGATTTACTTTGTTTTTCATATTAACTTTCTTATTAAAGAATATACAAATTTATGTTGATCACAATTAAATAAAATGATAATTATCATTAAATCAGCAGAGTATTGGTTTTTAGTGGGAAATAGCATCAATTTATTTTTTATTTACTTTCATTCTAAATCAAGTAAAGAGAATCTTTTTTAAATTTGAACAAACAGATATTTAATGAGCGTTAGAAAAAAAATACTCATTTGTCC
>JAUVUS010000004.1 GCA_030600865.1 Bacteroidales bacterium
GTGTTATAGGTTAAAGCTTTGAAAGTTAAACAAGCGAGTAATAAACTTGGGTGGGTTAAGGAAGTTGTCTGGAGTACTTACAATTTTGAAGAGATTAACTTCGTTGAACTCGCTATGCTCGGTTCCGGGTCTTCATCTCTAAATGAGATTGCGCCTGGAATGACAAAGGTTAAAAAGGGTGCTCACTTCCCTTTATTTTTACGTCAATTTGCTGATGTCCCAATAATCTTAAACGAAACATTAGCAAACAAAAAAGCCTGTCGGTTTTCGACAGGCTTCTTAAAATGGTATAGTTTAAATGCAAATATTATATAACTCTTACGTTTACTGCGTTTAATCCTTTTTTACCTTCTTGTAATTCAAACTCTACTTGATCTTCTTCGTTAATTTCATCAATTAAACCTGATACGTGTACAAAATGTTCTTTGTTTGAATCATCTTCTTTAATGAATCCAAATCCTTTTGATTCATTGAAAAACTTTACTGTTCCTGTGTTCATTTTAAAATTTTATTTATTAATTAAGGCGCAAAGGTAGTATTATAATTACTAACCAGCATGATATTAGAATTATTTTAATTTATTTTCAGATAGTTACAGTTTTTAACTTGTAAAAGCCTACATGCTGTTTGTTTTAACTTAAAAAAACCTGCAGGTTTTGTAGGGAATTAATGGGAGTGAAGTCAATTTATAAGGTCTCTGTCCACCTTGTATTCCTCCATTTATTCTGTTGTTCTTTGGTGAGAAATGTCCAGGCAACAATCCGGCTTGTCTTATTTCCCTGCCCCATGGGAATGGTTTTTACTTCAACAGCCTCTGCTTTTTCCAGTGCTTTATAAGCAGATTTGAGATTGGATTGTTTTGAAACTAAGGTAGAAAACCAGAAACAGGAAGTAGCGAATTTCTTACTTTCGCGAATCATTTCCCGTATGAATCTTTCTTCGCCTCCTTCGCACCATAACTCATTATTTTGACCACCAAAGTTCAGGATTGGTTTGGTAATTTTTTCATGGTTTAAATTACTTAATTTACGAAGAGTTCCCGACTGGGCTTCTGCTAAAGAAGCATGAAAAGGGGGATTGCAAATAGTGAAATCAATGAGTTCGTCTTTTTGAATAATCCCGTAAAAAAAGTCTTTTGGATTATTTTGCAATCTCAATTCAATCTTTCCTTTCAAAAAGGAATTCAACTCAATTATTTTGTTTCCATTTTCGATGGAAACAGGATCAATATCGGAACCAATAAATGACCAGTCGTATTCTTTGTTTCCAATAATTGGATAAACGCAATTTGCACCTACGCCAATATCCAGGCATTTTATCTTATTACCTGTTGGGGTTTTTCCATAGTTGTAATTGCGCAACAAATCTGCTATATGATGAATGTAATCTGCTCTTCCCGGAATAGGCGGGCATAAATAACCTTGTGGAATATTCCAATGTTCAACGTCGTAATAGTGCTTCAATAAAGCTTTGTTCAGAATTTTTACCGCTTCCGGATTCGAAAAATCAATTGATTCATCATTATACATATTCAATTTGACAAATTGCGCTAATTCCGGACAGGTATCAGTAAGCTGCTTAAAATCGTAGCGCTCACGATGCTTATTTTGTGGGTGTAATCTCAATTTTATTTTTGGATGACTTTTCTTTTTATGTGTAGTCCGTCGTTTCATTTCTTAATATCATGGTATTTTAACTGTATACCCTGAAGAAAATTGCGCAGGAACTGATCTTTGCAGGGGCGGTATTGCTTCTGTTTCGGATTACGGAAAAATGAACTTAACTCGTGCTTACTTATGCGCAAATCCACCAGCTTAAAAATCTCCAGTATATCATCATCTTTGAGGTTTAATGCTATTTTTAATTTTCTGAAAATGATATTATTATTTATTTTTTTTTCGAGAACAGGTTGTGCTCCTTCTTTTTTGCCACGTTTATCATTAATAAATCCATTCAGGAAAGTTGCCAGCTGGTAGTCTAAAAGTTCTTTATATTCAGGATTATCATCTTTTTTTAACCAATCGCTGATCTGTGCTCTCGTTACCTCCAAATCGGCTAAGCCAAATATCTCAATCATTTTCTCATCGTTGAAATCGAATGTGTAACGGATACGGCGGAGGATGTCGTTATTAATCATAAATCGTATAAAATTTGTAATGCTAAAGTAATAAAACCAAACGTCATAAAAAACAAGATTTTAATCATGTTAAAACAATAAGTAAAATCCTTATTTTTGTATTTTAATAACAAAAAATATAATACTATGTTTAAAACAAATGAATATTTCGACGGGAAAGTAAAATCAATCGCTTTTGAAACTGCTGAAGGTGCTGCTACAATTGGTGTTATGGCAAAAGGTGAGTACGAATTCGGAACATCTACAGTTGAGTATATGACAGTTACTTCGGGTGTAATGACAGTTCAGTTACCGGGCGAAACAGAATGGAAAGATTATAAAGAATTTGAAACTTTTATTGTTGATAAAGACGTAAAATTCAAAGTAAAAGTTAATGGTGATACTTCATATCGTTGCCTTTATAAATAATTTTCTTTGTAAGAGATAGATTGTCATAAAATAAATACAATGGGTGTTAATTTCTCGTTGTATTTTTTTGTTTAAAGGCGATATGTTTATATTTGCATATAGAAACCTTCATGCAATAAAATTGCACAAACAGAAAGGAATATATTAAACTTGAGTTAAATCTTTATTAGTAAGATAAGGCATGAAGGTTCACGAGCGAGTTGTGCTAAGGAATTGTGGGTGCGAGTAACAAAAAAAGATTGTAAAACAATACAAAGTATATAAATGAAAAAAAACTTAATAAAATATAAATACAAGATAAAAATCTAATAATCATGGCAGGACCAAAAGGATCAAAATATTACGATATTTTCCTGAAATTTAAAGTGTGGTTGGAAAACACGGATGGAGAAAGTATTTTGGGTGATGGTAAATTTGAATTAATCGATTGTATTGATCAGTTAGGATCGCTAAAAGCAGCTGCCGATAAAATGGGTATTAGTTACAGAAAGGCCTGGGGTAATGTTAAGGATGCTGAAGAAAAATTAGGTTTTTTGCTGGTTGAAAAGCATCGTGGCGGACAACATGGTGGAAGTTCTGTTCTTACTCCGGAGGGAAAGAAATTAATTGAAGCATATAAGGAATTGTTAGTTGAATTTGATGAAGCGATTTATCAGATAACAAAGAAGTTTTTTAACAAAGTGAATGAATAGATGATTTATTTTTATGAATATCAATATACTAATACGAAGGATAAATAAAAATCGTAAATGGTTTGGATTAAATGTATTGGGTCTGTCTGTTGCTTTTGCGTGTACATTAATGGTCTATTCTTATGTGAGAAATGAACTGAGTTACGATAAATTTCATTCAAAAGCAGATAGAATTTCTCGCCTTACAATAAATACAAATACCGGTAAAAGCTCAATGATTGATGCACGAATTTGGGAAGGGTGGTTGCCAAATTTAAGCGAAACTTTTCCGCAAATCCAGGATTATGTCAGATTATCATCATTCCGTAATGCAATAGTTACCATTGATGAGCATTCGTTTTATTCAAAAAAAGTATTTAGTGTAGATAGTACATTTTTTAATATTTTTGATTTTGAGCTAATTAGCGGAGATGAAAAAACTTTGTTTAAACATCCACAACAAGTAGCTGTTACGCAAAGTATCGCTGAAAAATATTTTGGTACAACTGAGGTTATCGGGAAGCAGATAAAATTATTGCATCAAAAAGAAGAACTTGCTGATGATTACACTATAAAAGGCGTAATTAAAGATTTTCCCGGTAATTCACATTTTAAAGCTGATTTTCTTTGTTCATTTAATTTAAAAAATCGAGATACCTGGTCATATTCTTATTTGTTACTGCCGCCCAATATTAAACGCCAAGAGGTACAAGATTCTATACAATCATATTGGGATAAACAATATGCAGAGTATGATTATAGTCCTATTGCCAATTTACAAGCACTTACCGATATTCATTTACACAGTCATAAATCGCGGGAATTGGAACATAATGGTAATGTAAATAACTTGTATCTATTAATAAGTGCTACTTTAATAATATTAATTATTGCCCTGATTAATTTTGCCAACCTAAATTATGTGCAATTTTTATCGGAACAAAAAAACTATATTGTAAAAACTGTATATGGTGCAAACCGTCTTAAACTTGCAAAAGAGTTTTTACGTGAAATATTTGTATTAATAATTGTTGTCATAGTTATTGGGTACATATTGGTTTATTATTTATCAAATATATTTGGATTTAATACAATAATATTAGCACTAAGAAATGAGATTGTTACAATAACATTTGTATTTTTATTAATAGCAATTGTATTTGCCGTACTACCCTTTATGTATCGAAAAACAAATACTATATTTTTAGTTTCTCATTCCTTAAAAAAAGGTTTATATAAAACTTTTTTAGTACTTCAATTTGCCTTATCCATTATAGCAATTGTTTCAACGCTATTTCTGCAAAAGCAGATTAATCATATAAACAAGTTGCATCCCAATGCGAAAAATGCTGATATTATTGTAATACCAAACAACCCTGAACATGTTGTTGCTAAATATGAAACATTAAAAGAACAAGTATTAAAACATCCGGAGATACTGCAAGTGAGTGCTGTAATGGAAGAACCTGCCGGTGTAGTATGCGATAATTTCCCTTACATTTTAGGAGGCGATAATTCTGAAGATAGAAAAACCATTAACATTATGGCTATCGACTCTAATTTCTTTTCCTTTTTTGACATTAAGCCAATTGCAGGTACAATAAATTTAGGAACAACCACAACAATTGAGTGGGAGCAAAAAGCCATTCAACTGTGGCAAATGAAAAATAATAATCAGGAAATACCTTTAGAATTAAAAGAGGAATTTACACCCGTTAGAGGAAAATATATTGTTAATAAAATGGCTTTAGAGCATATGGGAATTAAAAACCCTCAAGATGCAATCGGTAAAAGTTTCCAGTTAGATTTTATGGGAGAAATGTTTCCACAGGGTGAAATAATTGGTGTAGTTAACGATTTTCACTATACAAATATGTATGTAAAAGAGAAACCTTTAGTTATGGTTGCCCGAAAAATATTTAGTCATTGTTTCCTTTTTCGTATTAATGAAAATAACAAAAGTGGAGCAATTGATGCCTTAAAAACCGAGTGGAAAAAATTAAACCCGGGAGTTCCGTTTCAATATGAATTTATAACCGACAGCTATCAAAAAGTTTATAAAAAAGAATACGAGCAGATGAGGCTTATAATGATATTTGCCTTAATTTCAATTCTACTTTCTGCTATGGGTTTATTTGCCATGGTTTCGTTTACCTTAAATATGAAAGTAAAAGAAATAGGTATTCGTAAAGTTAATGGTGCCAACATATCAGAGATATTATTCAAGCTTAACAAAGACTTTGTGAAATTGGTAGTTACAGCCTTTATAGTAGCATCGCCAATAGCTTATTACGCCATGCAAAAATGGTTACAAAACTTTGCATATAAAACAACACTTAGTTGGTGGGTTTTTGTATTAGCCGGTGTAATAGCTTTGATAATTGCATTACTTACCGTTAGTTGGCAGACTTGGAGAGCGGCACGGAGAAATCCGGTGGAGGCTTTGAGGTATGAGTAGATTTGAAAAAGTTAGTGTTTAAAAAAATATTAAATCTAAAAATGATTACCAAAAACATAATTAAATCTTATAAATCCTGGTTCGATAACTATGTAAATCAGTTTGTACTACAATATCCGGATATGTCTGAAAATATTGAGATTAAAGCAAATCATAGCAGAAAAGTACGAAAGGAAATTGTCGCTCTTGCTCAAAGTCTGAATTTAAATAATGAAGAACTATTGTTGGCTGAAATCATAGGACTCTTTCATGATATTGGCAGATTTAGACAATATGCAAAATATCAAACCTTTTCAGATTCAAAATCACAGAATCATGCTGAACTGGGAGTAGAAGTTTTAAAGGAAAACAATATTCTGAACGATTTATCAAAAAAGAATCAGGAAATCATTTATAATTCGATTTTAAATCATAGCACAGCAAAAATTCCTCCTGAAAAAAATGAACGCATAGTTTTCTTCTCAAAGCTTATTCGCGATGCTGACAAGCTGGATATATGGCGACTGATCACGGAATATTATATGGTAAAAGAGCAAAAGGAAAATAAAGCTCTTGAGCTTGAATTGCCCGATAATGATGAAATAAGTGATAATGTTTTGGAGTCAATAATTAACAAACAAGTTGTTATGAAAGAGTCGATGAAAACGCTAAATGATTTTAAATTATTGCAAATTGGCTGGATATTCGATTTGAATTTTAATTATTCAATAAAACGTCTTCACGAGAAAAAATATCTTGATAAAATATTTAAAACTTTACCAAATGATGATAGAATAAATAAAGTCAGAGATATTGTTGACAATTATTTTCAAGAACATATTAAGATATTAACATATTAATAAGTTTTGTTTAGCAGAATTATTAATTTTGCTCAAAAATTTAACAATGATTACAATAGAAAAAGCATACGAAATTGTATTGCAAAATGCATATCAGTTAGAAACTGAAAAAGTTATTTTTACTAATTCGTTGAGGCGTATTCTTGCTGAAGATATAAAATCAGATATTGAAATGCCACCCTTCGATAAATCTGCAATGGATGGTTATGCATGTAGAAAACAGGATGTAAATAATACTCTGGAAATTATTGAAGTAATTCCGGCAGGTAAAATACCCGAAAAGGAAATTGGTATAAATCAGTGTGCGAAAATAATGACAGGAGCACCAATCCCAAAAGGTGCCGATTTTGTTGTAAAGGTTGAATCGACCGAAGAAATTGAAAATAAGTTCGTAAAAGTAATAAGCAAAGTAGGTAAAGATAATATTAGTTACAAGGGTGAAGATGTAAAAACCGGGCAACTGGTTTTAAATAAAGGTATAGAAATAAAACCGGAACATGTTGCCGTTTTTGCGTCAGTAGGTGATACCGATGTTTTAGTAGGGAAACAGCCTAAAGTAGGAATAATTTCAACAGGCGATGAATTAGTTGAGCCAAACAAAGAACCATCAGTTTCGCAAATACGAAATAGTAATGCTTACCAGTTAATTGCTCAAGTAAAATCATGTGGAGCAATTCCCTATTATTATGGTATTGCCGATGATACACCTGAAGATACTTACGATAAACTTAGTAGAGCTTTAAGTGAAAGTGATATTGTTTTACTAACTGGTGGAGTATCAATGGGAGCTTTTGATTTTGTGCCAGATGTTATGAAAAAAGCAGGAGTGGAAATACTGTTTGATTCAATAGCAGTTAAACCCGGTAAACCAACAACTTTTGGTATTGCAGGTAAGAAATTTTGTTACGGACTACCCGGAAACCCTGTTTCATCGTTTATGCAATTTGAATTATTGGTTAAACCATTAATTTATAAATTGATGCATCGTACTGTTAATCCTCTTGAATTCCAGTTACCAATGGGGGTTGATTTTAGCAGACGAACTACTGATCGAAAAGCTTATCTTCCTGTATATATAGAAAATAGCCAGGTTTTTCCTGTTGATTATCATGGTTCGGCTCATTTACATGCTTTAACTTTGGCACACGGAGTTATTTCAATGGATATAGGTAAAGAATTAATTAAAAAAGGAGAGCTTGTGCATGTTCGACAGATTTAATCGCAAAATAAATTATTTAAGAATATCTGTTACCGATCGCTGTAATTTGCGTTGTGTGTATTGTATGCCTGAGAATGGTGTTCCATTGTTAAAACATGAGGATATTCTGAATTTTGATGAAATAGTTGAATTTACCAGAATAGCTGTTAGTAAAGGTATTGACAAAGTCCGTATTACTGGTGGAGAACCCTTAGTTAGAAATGGAATCGTAGATTTAATATCTATGATTTCAGGCATAAAGGGAATTAAGGATCTATCAATGACTACAAACGGAGTTTTTTTAGATAAATATGCCGACGATTTAGTTAAAGCCGGATTGCAAAGAGTTAATATTAGTTTAGATACGGTTGATCCTGAAAAGTTCGAGCAAATTACCAGGGTAGGTAATGTGCAAAAGGTATTTGATGGTATAAAAGCAGCCAAAAAAGCAGGCCTTAATCCTATAAAAATTAACTGTGTAATTACAAATAATAGTCTCGAGCCTCATGCTGTTGCTGTAGCAAAATATTGTGAAGAAAATGATTTGCAAATTCGGTATATAAAAGAAATGGATTTGGAAAAAGGTGAGTTCTCGGTTGTGCAGGGTGGTTCCGGAGGCGATTGTGCTGTTTGTAATCGACTACGTTTAACGGCAAACGGAATGATTAAACCTTGTTTGTTTAGTGATATTCAGTATAGTGTAAGAGAACTTGGAGCAGAGAAAGCAATTGAAATGGCTGTTGAAAACAAACCACGTTCCGGACATGTGAACAATACAGGTAAATTTTATAATATAGGTGGGTAGTTTCAAGTTTCAGGTTTTAAGTTTTAAAAAATAAAACTATGAGTAAATTTAGTCATGTTGATGATGCCGGAAAAGCTAATATGGTTGATGTTGGTGGTAAAGCAGATCAAAAACGTGTTGCTAAAGCAACAGGGCATATTACATTAAAATCTGAAACTATTCAGTTGATTCAGGATAATTCGATGAAAAAGGGTGATGTGCTAACTATTTCCGAAGTTGCCGGAATTCAGGGTGGAAAGCGAACAAGCGAATTAATTCCTTTATGCCATCCTTTACAAATTACAAAATTAGATGTCAAAGCTACCGTAGATGAAACAGGTGTTCGTGTTAACTCTGAGGCGAGATGTATTGGAAAAACCGGAATCGAAATGGAGGCATTAACTGCTGTTTCGGTGGCATTACTTACTGTTTACGATATGTGCAAAGCTGTCGATAAGGAAATGAATATTGATGAGGTTAGATTAGTAGAAAAGACAAAAACCACTTTATAATGTCATTCCGGCCGAAGAGCCGAAATCTGTACTTTTAAAGATTCCTAAACTTCACTTCGTTTTGTCAGGAATGACGTCTAAATTTTAATTCGTAATTAAACTTAGTATAGCTTTCCCCTTTCTTATTCCATCAACCTTACAATTAAAATATTCAGGATAAGGACTTTCCAAATTTGATATATTTTGTGATCTTACTTTGGTCTCCACTCCATAAATATCTTGTACAATAATTACATTTTCTTCCTCACCTAAAGGATTAATATCTTTTATTATTCGTAGATATTTAAATGAATATGTTTTTCCCGGTTCGTAATGTGGATGAACAGGCTCAATTTTTAAATGGGTATCAGTATTATATTTTGTTACGATACATTCCACTTTTTGTCCAATTTCATAAGCATAGTGTTCGTACATATCTTTTTTTAACGAATACGAATTATCATGCTGATCCTTTAAAATGTAATAATCTGTTTTATGCTCTAATTCTTTTATTTGTGTAAGTGTGAACCAATATTTTTCTCCAATATTTAGAATATTTTTTTTTGATTCAGATTCAGGATAAGATAAAAATAGTTGACCTTTCTTGATTCTCAATACTTTACATTTAATTTTTTTGAGATTATGATCTAAAATCAGATCGTCAGGTAAGGAACAGGTAATTTCAATCCCAAATTGATCTTTTACAATTGCTGCTTTTTCTTTTTCACCAACAGAATTTATTTGATCAATAATTTTTAATAAATCAAACTCATAGGTTTTACCTTCTTTGTAAACCGGATTTTCCGGTTCGAGATAAATTTTACCGCTACAATTAATTTTATCAATCTTACACGTTATTTCCTGGTCGGTTTTAAGATTATAATGTTTGTAGTTAAACGCATTTAACAGGTGTTTGCCACCAAATTTGTTTTTAAGAATATAAAAGGATTCATCAGTACCCGGAATTTCTGTGTACCCGGTAACTTTAAACTGGTGTATTTCACCTTCAGTAAACTTATATTGATTTTTATTACTTGCCATAATTCATTACAAAAATACTTTTTTATATTAAGTATTAAAAAGACTTCTGAAGTTTTCGAAACTTCGGAAGTCTAATAATAATAGGTTAAGATGTAAGATTTTATTATTTTTGTTACCATAGAAAACTAAAATAAAATGGATAAAATAAAAGTACTTTCAGTAAATATCTCAGAAAAGAAGGGTGTAATTAAGGAGTCTGTTAATGAGATTATTATTACTGAGAAGGGAGTTGGGAATGATGCTCATGCAGGTGACTGGCATCGACAGGTAAGTTTATTGGCAAAAGAAAGTATTGATAAGTTTGAAGAGGTGCTTGGCAGAAAATTGGGATTTGGAGAATTTGCAGAAAATATAACAACTGAAGGTATTACTCTTTATACTATGAAACCCGGCGACATACTTAATATTGCTGATGTTAAGTTGGAAATTACTCAAATTGGTAAAAAATGTCATGGTGATGGATGCGCAATATTTTCTCAGGTTGGGAAATGTGTTATGCCTAAGGAAGGGGTTTTTGCTAAAGTTTTAAAAACCGGTAAAATAAAACCGGGTGATGAAATTATTTATACATCAACGGAATAAATAACAAATATGAGCGAAATAAAAGTTTTATCAGTAAGTCAGTCTTCTGAACGTGGTGTTAAAAAACCCGTAAAGGAATTAAAATTGAATGATAAGGGAATTATTGGTGATGTTCACGCAGGAAGCTGGAACAGGCAGATTAGTATTATCGACATTTCTCATATCAATCGATTTAAAGAATTAACTAAAGCCAGAGATACCGAATTTGGAGAATTTGCCGAAAATATAACATCTGAAGGTTTACACGATATTGATTTTCAAACTTTTGATTTGTTAAAAATAGGAGATGCTATACTGGAAGTAACACAAGTTGGAAAGCCTTTTCATGATCAGTTTCGTGAATTAGGAAATTATGTGATGCCACGAGTTGGAATATTTTGTCGTGTAAAAAAAGTTGGCCTTATAAAATCCGGTGATAAAATAGAATATATTCCTAAAGTTTATAAAGCACTTATCGTAACTTTAAGTGATAGAGCCAGTGCAGGTGAATATGAAGACAGAAGTGGTCCAAAAGTCATAGAGCTTTTAGATTCTTATTTAAGAAAACTTGGCGTAAAATATCAAATCGATAAAGAAATAATTCCTGATAGTAGCCCGAAACTTACAAGTATTCTTTCCAAAGCAAAAGAAGATAAATATGATATTATTATAACTACCGGGGGAACCGGAATTGGAAAACGCGATATAACTGTAGAAACTGTTCAGCCATTGCTGGATAAAGAGATCCCCGGAATTATGGAAATGATTCGTATCAAATACGGAGCAGAAAAACCTAATGCGCTTTTGAGTAGGGCAGTGGCAGGAGTAATGGGAGAAAGTTTGGTTTACACATTACCGGGAAGTGTAAAAGCGGTTCAGGAATATATGACTGAAATTATAAAAACATTGCAACATTTATTATATATGTTGCATGGAATTGATGCACATTAATTATATTTGAGCAATCTAATTTATTACCTAAACCCAAACCTAATTATTATTGAACTATGGACAGAAATGAGGCTGAAAGCTTACTAAAAAAGTATGTGAAGAGCGAAAAAATGCTTTTTCACTGCTATGCTTCAGAAGCAGTAATGCGGGCATTAGCTAAAAGCTTAGGCCGTGATGTAGAGAAGTGGGGTCTTGCCGGTTTGCTTCACGACATTGACACAGAAATTACTAATGCCGATCCTAAAAAACATGCCCTGGTTGCCGAAGAGTTATTGCGTGACGAAGGAATTAAGGAAGATATTTTGGATGCCATTAAAATGCACAACGAAGAAGCTACAGGACTGGAAAGATCAACTGAATTTCAACATGCATTGTCAGCAGGCGAAACCATTACAGGATTAATTTACGCAGTCGCTTTAGTTTATCCCGATAAAAAGATAAAGGATGTAAAACCAAAATCTGTTACTAAACGGATGAAACAAAGCGCTTTTGCTGCTGCAGTTAGCCGTGAAAATATTATGGAGTGTGAAAAGATTGGACTTTCTTTAAATGATTTTGCTGAAATTGCTCTTGGTGCAATGAAAGAAATTGCAGAAAAGATCGGTTTATAAATAAATCTTTGTGCTTTAACGCTCCGATTATAAGTTGTTTATTCCGTTTTACGTATTAAAAACTAAAATCATCATCTGTAATAAAAAGATATTGAGATTCTTATAAATTGAGAGCTTATTATTTTTATTTGAATTCTTTCTAAATTATCAAAGTACTTTATAAGTAAGTTATTGAATATTAGTAAAATTAACAATGCGCTAATAAGCATAAGAAATACCTAATATTAGCTTTAATATTTTACATATATTTGATGCCGAAGTTTGCATTGAAAGAATTAAACCAACTTACATATTTTGTTTTGATGTAAAGCAAAATATATTTTAACAATTGTTTAACCAAAACAAGTGTTATGGAACCAATTAAGGAAAAATTGCACGTATCGGCAGCTATTCTTGCCGGTGGAGCTAATAAACGATTTAGCGGAAAAACTAAAGCTAATATTCAAATTAGTGGAGTACGAATTATTACACGTACCGTAAAAATCTTACATGAGATTTTTGACGATATTATTATTGTGACTAATACACCTGATGAGTTTAAAGGATATCAACACTTTACCCTGGTACCTGATGAAGTTAAAAATGTTGGTCCGTTAGGTGGAATTCAGGCTGCGTTAAAAGCTGCTAAAAACGACATAGTATTTATTTTTGCACGTGATATGCCTTGTATTTCAAGTAAATTGGTAAGAGAACATATTGACTTTTATAATCGCAGAAGATGCGATGCTGCGATACCCAGGATTAAAGATTTTAAGGAACCTCTTCATGCTATTTATCACAAGAGAATAGAAGAGAAATTAACAAACTTTTTAAGTGGCTCAAATAAATATTCAATTGAGAATTTTATTAAGGATTTAAATGTCAGATATCATAATTTAGATGATACTGATGAAAATCGCAAAGCGTTTATTAATATCAATACTCCACAGGACTTATCCTCCCTGGAACTTCATACCGAAGTGCATCATTTTTAAACAGAAATATTAATATATGAGGCCACTATCAATGATAGTGGTTTTTCTTACCTGTCTGCCGACAGGTTTATTTTTCCCCGGCTTGTATTCTTTTATAGTGATTTTTGGAACCGGATCATATCCATGAGTACCCCACGGATGGCATTTCGACAATCGTTTTAGACCCATCCATCCACCTTTAAAAGGCCCGTGAGTTTTAACTGCTTCAACGAAATACTCTGAACAGGTTGGTGTATGCCTGCATGAGGCAGGTGTAAACGGTGAAATACCCCATTTATAAAAATATATTGGAGCTAAAAATATATAGCCTATTATTTTCTTTAAAAATTTAAACATTTATACTAAACCACTTTAAGATTTTGTAAAATATTTTTCTGTAAAATGCCGAGCGACTGAATGTACGTAAATTTATTTTCGTTTACATGAAGCGGATCGGTAAAAAATTGTTTGATTGCAAAGTTATAGTATTTCCTAAACAAAAAAAGCTTCCTGATCCCGGATAGCTATCGGGAGAAAGTTTTTTTGTTTACTTGAAAAAAGAATCAATAAATTAGAAATTTGTAAATACTAATCTAGTTTTCTTACCTTTTGAAAAGATGTTGCGGCATCTATCATTTTAGCATAACTAACTTTTTGTTTTGTTTTTATTGATTCATACTCAAATCCATTTTCTCCTTCAATAAGAATACTTTCGCCCATTTCGTATCTTAAACAGTCTACCTTATCTCCTGAGAATAATGGAACACCATTTAAATCTTGCAATTGTTTTTTCTTGTTTTTCTTTTTAAATAAATTTAAAGCCATGTTAAATTAGTTTAATATATTTCGATTTTTAAGTTATATAAATCAATTTGGAATTACAACTAAATTATAATTTAACTTCCGTTCTCAATAAATTCTATATAAAATATATTTTTTAAAAATTATATAGTGTAAAACGGTTTTACTTAATCATACTTAAGAATTGGATTCTTATAATTATTTACTAAAGCAAGCTAAGTCATGAAAAAGAAATATTTTGTTCTCTTGTTAGTGGCAGTATTATTATTTGGCTGTACTAAAAAAACTCCTGATCTTAAGACGAATGATTGTTTACCTGAATTATATTTGCCATGGATTGTGAATACTTCGGCATTTGAGATGAACGCTACATTCTCAAAATCAGGTAAAGAGTTTTATTACTCAGTTGCTGATCCATATCAAAATTACAATGCAATTGTTTCAGTAAAGCAAGGAAAAAGGATTTGGAGAAATCCTGAAGTTGTATCATTCTCCGGAGTATATAGCGATTTTGATCCATTTTTAACTTACGATGAAAGCCGGTTATATTTTTGTTCCAGACGCCCATTACAAGAAAGCACAGATAAAACAAATGATGCCAATATCTGGTTCGTACAAAAAGATAATGATGCATGGGGAAAACCCCAGGCTTTAAATTCCAATATAAACTCCGAGTTTGATGAATATTATATTTCAGTTTCCGGGAATGGAAGTATTTATTTCTCGTCAACACGTCCGGGAGGCGTTGGTTCCTGGGATATTTATTTTTCTCAAGACCAGGATTCTACTGTAGGAAATATTGGAAAGCCAGTTAATTCTGCTTATCGTGAATGGGACCCATTTATTGCCGAAGATGAAAGTTTTATCATTTTTACTTCTGATAAGAAAGGTGGTTCTGGAGGAGGAGATTTGTATGTGAGTTTTAAAGGCGATAATGGAGAATGGGGCAGTCCTCAAAATTTAGGAAATAAAGTTAACACAACAGATTATGAATATTGTCCGGCTATTTCACGTGATATGGAATATTTATATTTTTCGCGATTTGGAGGAAGTTCGGTTGATTTTAATACAGGTTCGAAAAAGAGTTTGATGCAACTAACTAATAAATTTAAATCTATCGAAAATGGTTTAGGTAATATTTACCGTATCAAATTGAAAAATCTTGAGGTTTTTGAAGGAAAATAAAAAAAGCTGCAATGAGGTTCATTACAGCTTGTGATTTTTACTTAATAAATATCAATATAATTCTGGATATTTCTTAGGATCGGCTTCATTCAACATTGAATAAATAGCTTCAAAAACATCTTCTGCATTTGGATTTGAAAAATAGTCTCCATCAGTTGTATAAGCAGGACGATGTTCTTTTGCGGTTATAGTTCTTGGTTCAGAATCTAAATGATAATATGTACTTTGATCCTCCAGAACTTTTTGCATCATAAATGCTGTAGCACCACCCGGCACATCTTCATCAAAGAAAACAACACGGTTAGTTTTTTTAATTGATTGTGCAATCATGTGTTTTCTGTCGAATGGTAATAATGTCTGAACGTCAATTAACTCAACAGAAATATCAAATTCTTTTAATTGTTCTACTGCATCCTGCGCTATTCTAACACAAGAACCATAAGTTACCAAAGTAACGTCAGTACCTTCATTTAAAATTTCCGGCATTCCCAAAGGAACTTTAAATTCTCCGATATTTTCAGGCCGTTTTTCACGTAAACGATAACCATTTAGCGGCTCAATAACCAATGCAGGATCTTCACCTTCAAGTAAAGTGTTATAAAATCCGGCTGCTTGAGTCATATTTCGAGGGACACATACATATACACCACGAATGGAATTAATTACCATACTTAATGGCGAACCAGAGTGCCAGATTCCTTCTAATCTATGTCCTCGTGTACTGATTATTACCGGAGCTACCTGGCCTCCTGCGGTTCGGTAATGAGTTGTTGCCAAATCATCACTTAAAGCTTGTAAAGCATATAACAAATAATCAAAATACTGAATTTCAGCTATAGGTCTTAATCCACGCAAGGCAAGCCCGATTCCCTGGCCCAGAATTGTTTGTTCTCTAATTCCTGTATCGGTAATTCTAAGCTCACCATATTTCTTCTGCAAACCTTCATAAGATTGATTTACACCGCCAATATATCCGGCATCTTCACCAAATGTTACCAGTTTTGGATATTTGTTAAACAAGTAATCATAATTATCACGTAATATTTCTCGTCCGGCAACTTCTGGTGAGTCTGGTTTAAATTTTGGTTTTACTTCAGATACATTTAATGCTGATTTTTTTGATTCATTATATAAGTTGGTGTTATACCTCTCGTAGTTATCATCATAGTTTATATCTAACCAACTTGATAAATCCTTTTGAAGTTTTACCCGTATATTACAATCGGTACATACATGACGTAATATTTTCTTGGCAGCACTAAAGTTGTCTTTACGAACAGGGTCAATTATTTTTTTAAGATCATTTGTAATTGTTCCAACCTTATCATATCCTTCGTGTTTACACATACACGATCTATTGTCAATAATTTCAATCAGTTTGTCGCGTTCGATACGAACAGGTTCCTTGAATTTTTTCCAGGCATTTTTCTTAGCGGCCTTTACTTCGCTAAGTATTTCTTCTTCAATTTTGTCCAATTCAGCTGATTTAGCGATCTTTTCAGAAATGATCCATTCACGCATTTTTTTTATTCCATCAAACTCCTGTTCAAACTTTAAGCGTTCTGCTGATTTATATCTTTCATGTGATCCTCAAGTTGAATGTCCTAGCGGTTGAGTAATTTCGTCAATATGAAATACTACGGGAACATGCTCTTTACGTGCTATTTCGGTTCCTTCTTTAAATATTTTTAATAATCCCGGATAATCCCAGCCTTTTCCTTTGTATATAACAATACCGGGTTTATCTTTTGTTCTTTCAAAACCTTTTAAAAGTTCAGAAATACTTCCTTTAGTAGTCTGATATTTTTTAGGAACAGATATCCCATATCCATCATCCCAGATTGCAATTACTGCAGGAACCTGAAGGACACCAACGGCATTTATTGATTCCCAAAATTGTCCTTCTGATGTACTTGCATCACCAATAGTCCCAAAAGCTACTTCGTTACCATTATCCGACAAGGTTTTAAATTGGTGTAATTCTTTAATATTTCTGAATAATTTAGAAGCATATGCTAATCCAACCCAACGAACCATTTGACCTGCTGTAGGAGAAATATCTGCAGATGAATTTTTCTGTTTTGTTAAATCTTTCCATGTTCCATCGGTATTTAAACTACGTGTAGAAAAGTGA
>JAUVUS010000254.1 GCA_030600865.1 Bacteroidales bacterium
ATCTACCCAAATCCCACAATAAATAATATAAATATAGAATTTACAGAACCGGGTTTTATTAATTCGATAAAGATTTATAATCTAATAGGTAAAAAGATGCTTGAAATAAGCAATTTAAATGTTGCTAAGTATACTATTGAATTAAGTCGGTTTCCGAAAGGAATGTATATAATACAAGTAAATGATTCAGAGAATAGCATTGTAAGAAAAGTGATGCTAAAATAAGCGTTAATTATCTTTTTCGGGCTCAATGTCTAAAATATCTCCGGGCTTACATTTTAACACTTTGCAAATAGCCTCAAGTGTGGAAAATCGAATTGCTCTGGCTTTGCCGCTTTTTAAAATTGAAAGATTAGCTATTGTAATATCAACTCTTTCAGATAGCTCTGTAAGGGACATTCTTCTTTTGGCAAGAACATTATCTAATTTTGTAATAATAGGCATATTCTGAAAGTAT
This sequence comes from Bacteroidales bacterium, assembly GCA_030600865.1. GTDB lineage: Bacteria > Bacteroidota > Bacteroidia > Bacteroidales > UBA12077 > UBA12077. Next base: position 458 of record JAUVUS010000254.1, read on the forward strand.
TAAATGGTGAATTCTTGTTCTTTTCTCATCTCCAGACCAATACGATAAATTTCTGCGACAACAAAAATAATTAGCGCCCAGAACAAATCGATTGTAGCATCGAAATTAAGTCGTAAATCAAAAGATTTCTCAAGCATGTGTATTTTTTCAAACCACAAATATTTCAAGATAAGCGGGTACATCATTTCTAAAATAGCAGATAATAGTACAGCAAAAGCAATTTTGCGAATTCGCCAAATATTTTTATAGTGATAAGGATTGTCGGCCTTCAAAGAAGAACGAATGGATTTAAAGATTTTCCAAAGCATTAAAATAACATAAAATGCAATAACAAGAATAGAAACAAAAAACAGATAATTCAAAATACCTGCAAAACCATATTCGTTATTAACATTAAATGATACAAACGCTTCATCCACTAAAATATCATACTGGCTCCCGTTTTTTAATTCTAAAGAAGCATTTTCCGATATTTCTATAGGGACTTCAACTACAGGGAAGAAAGGTTCAAAATTGGGGCTGAATAAGGTTAAAAAGAAAAAGAGTATAGAGAGTAAAATAGTAATTCCTCCAATTCCAAGTAAAACGGTTAATATGCCGTATATTAACCCAATTACTTTTTTGTTTTTAATTTTTTGAGTTTTCATAAATTTAATAAAACTTTAGATAGTGCAACAAAAGAAGAAAAAAAAAAACCACAATAAAAATATATTGATAAAATATTTTATCAATAAAAATAAGTAACAGAATATCATTAATATAACTCTTTGCATACAAGGGCTGTTAGCATGTAAATACAGATAAATCAGGACATGTTATAAATGTTCACAATAAATTTTTTATTAAAAATTTTGCAAATCATTTAAGTTTTGTTTAACTTTTCGAATCAAAATTTACATTTTTGGGTAATTGTGTAAACATTTATAAATTATGGAAAAAGACATTTTATTAGTTCCCTGGGATTTTACGGAAGTAGCTGAATATGCATTACAGCACGCTATTAAGGTTGCTAAAAAGCTGAATAATCAGGTTACTTTAATTCACGTTGTAAAAACTCTTAAAAAGGGAGAAGAAGCTCTTGATGAGCTAAATAAAGATATAGAAAAACTTAATGAAAAGTATGGCGTAGAGCTACATCCTTTAGTTTTGGAAGGAAGTTTATTCCATGTTATTTCTGATTATGCATCAGAAAACAACGTAAGCATGGTTGTCATGGGAACTCATGGAATTAAGGGGATGCAAAAATTTACAGGAAGCTATGCTTTAAAAGTAATTGTAGGTTCTAAAATTCCATTTATTGTAATACAGGGGCCTCCTTCTAAAAAAGAAGTCTTTAAAGATATTGTATTCCCTCTTGACTACAGAGCCGAAGCAAAACAGAAGCTCCAATGGGCGTTATTTTTGGTTAAATATTTTGATGTTAAGATTAATATCATAGTTCCAACCCTAAAAGACAAGTCTTTAAATACAAAATTGATGGGTAATGTTCATTTCGCAGAAAAAATTCTCGACAAGTATGATTGCGATTATGAGTTACATAAAATTGAAGGACACGATTCTGCTAAAGCAACAATCGACTTTGCTCAAAAGGTAGATGCCGATATGATTCTCATAATAACCACCAAAGGAATTGGACTTACCGACTATGTTTTAGGAGCACAGGAACAATATATTATTGCTAATACAGCTAAAATGCCGGTAATGGTTGTGAACCCAAGAACAGATCTTAGTCGCTATGGATCTTTTAGTGCTACCGGTGGATAAAAACAATTAAATAATAAAATAAAATAGTATCGAACAAGGAGTTATGCTCCTTGTTTTTTTATGCGATTTTGGTATTTGAATTCCCAAAATTCGTTAAAAAAATATATTTTTGCCACATATTTTGTGCTCAAATAATTTAAAAATCTATAGCAATGACATTAGTTACAAAAGAAAAATTTCTTTCAAAAGAATGGTTTTATAGCTATACCCTTATAGCTATCGGCTCTTTTATATTAGCTGCCGGATTTGTATACTTTATAGACCCTCACAAAATTGTACCGGGAGGAGTTTACGGGATAGGTATTGTTGTTAAAAATATGACAGCCGAAATTATGGGTAATGGTATTAAAATACCATTTATTAGCGAACCAATATTTAAAGATGGTTTAGGTATTGGTATTGTTGGGTTGATGCTTAATATTCCATTAACTATTCTGGGTATTAAGATGCTAGGACCGCGGTTTGGAGTAAAAACAATAATTGGTTTTGTGTTAACTTCTATTTTTATTGATTTTCTGGATGCCGGATTTAGCGGAGCATTGGTCGATGATGTTTTATTGTCATGTGTTTTTGGAGGAGTTTTAATAGGATTTGGCCTGGGATTAATTTTTAAATCAAAAGCAACATCAGGAGGTTCTGACATAATTGCTATGATCGCAGTTAAATATACAAAAATGTCATTGGGGCTATTGCTGATAATTGTGGACTCGATCATTGTATTGTTTGGTTTACTGGTATTTAAAGACTGGAAAATTCCCTTATATTCCTGGATTGTTATATATATTACAGGAAAAGTTATTGATGCAACCCTTCAGGGTATAAGTTATGACAAGGCCTTATTTATAATCTCGGATAAATACGAGGAGATTAGAGACAAAATTATTAAAGATTTAAATAGAGGAGGAACCTTAATAGATGGCGTTGGAATGTACAAAGGATTAGATAAGAAAATTATATTTACAAATGTTAACAGAAGAGAACAGACAATTTTACAGGATTTTATTAAAGATATAGATCCGTATGCTTTTATGACGGTTATTGATGCTCACGAAGTGCTTGGGAATGGGTTTAAGCCAATTCGTGAGACTTAGAAATAAAAAAGGGAGGTTCTGCCTCCCTTTTTTATTTGCTTATTTGAAGTGACTTAAATTAATAAAATCAATATAATTAGAATGATGATCGCCAAATATTTCTAGTGATTCTCCAACAATTTTATAGGTGCTTTTTTCTCCGGCGATTTTACTAAATAAGATTTGATATTCTTTTTTATCTTCATCAATCATAATGATATGTGAGAGATTATCATGAATATCAGCAGCTAATTTTTTCTGGCAAAGAGGACAGAAAAAATCATACTTTTCTCCTTCCTTAGTTATAAAAGCATCATTTTTTTCAGTAGTGTAGTTACCAATTTCCTGGCTAAAAAGAATTAATCCGGCATCGCTATCTTGGGTTTTTGCCGATAAAACAATGAATTCTCCTACATTTAAGTAGCCTTTGCAACGGGGACATATAAAGTTTTGTTTCATAAGACACCTCCTTTTAGTTTGGGTTAGTTTAAGGTTTGTATTTATTTTTCGGACTGTTCGTTAGACAGGTTTAACAATGTCGTTTATAGTTTATTATACGCAATTATTTAAATATAGTTTAATATTTTAGGAATTATTGTTTTACGAATTTATAGGTATAGGTATTTTTACTTGAAATTCCTTTAACAAAATATACTCCATTTGATAAATCAGAAATATTGACAGGAATCAGGTTCGAATTAGAAGTTATGGTTTTTATTAATCTTCCACTTAAGTCTAGAATTTGAATTTGTTTTTCCTGCGAATATAGTTTCACATTAAAACGGATATTAATTGTTTCTTTTGCCGGATTGGGGAAAAAACTAAAGAGAGATTTGTTATTCCCAGGAGGACCAACGGAATCAACCGTTCCTGCTTCATTTAAAATCCAATTGTTTGAATCGACAATGATGTCTGTTACAGTTTTAGATAACGGGATCATAAAAGTTTCTATATTATTCGATTGGTATAATCTTAAGATTGTATCTCCGGTAGAAAAACAAACTTTAAAATCTACGAATAATTGAAAAACAGGAGTTTCGGTTGATGAAGTTGACTGATTAACAGTCATAAATAAAGTATCATTTAACTGGGTGTATTCCACATCGAAACGAGGATATCCTTTTCCGTAATACCATTGATCAAAAAACGGATCAAAATCTATTCCTGTGCTGGATTCAATAGATGTTTTGAAATCATCGCCCGTTGCAACGCTATCTCCATATTCAAATAAATAATTTTGTAGTGAGGCAAAAAACAAATCATCATCATTAATTTCATGACGAATCATATGAATAATTGCCGCTCCTTTTTTATATGATAAACTATAATTAAAAATTCGGGATTCAGAAAATGCTTCTTCGAAAGGAATATATATGCTTTTGTTAGGTTCTTCAAAAGCCTTAGAATGTGCATGCTCCATCCATCCTGCTGCATGTTCTGCCGACTGTAAGTTTTCTAAAGCAACATACTCGGTATATGATGCAAATCCTTCGTTAATCCATATATCCTGCCAGGTTGCACAAGTCACATAATCACCAAACCACATATGTCCTAACTCATGAGAGAC
>JAUVUS010000348.1 GCA_030600865.1 Bacteroidales bacterium
CGTTGGTGTAACATTAAAGAATAAATGTCCATTATCGAGATAAAGATTACTAACTGCATCGTCATCAAAATTTAATCTATTATTAAGTAATTCGGTATCGTAAGAATCTCCTTTTTTTATTTTAAGGATTCGGTTAAGACCATCTGTTGTGTATTTAGTGTTTCCTACCCAATCGATATTTCTAAAGAAGTATTGATTTCCTTCATAAATTTTAATATCAATAGCAATTCGTCCTGAGTTAATTTTATAAATAGAATCAATAATTATTTCAGCATCCCTGTAACCTTCTGAATTATATTTAGCTAATACAAGGGCTTTGTCTTCCTCGAAAGAATCTTCTATAAATTTAGAAGGTTTAAAAAAGTTCAAACTTCTTTTTTTGGTTTCCTTCATGGTTCTTCTTAATTTGGCCTCAGAAAAAACTGTATTTCCATAAAAGTTAATATCACTAATTTTTACCTTTTCCCCTTTGTCTATGTAAATTCGAAGTTTAATGTTATTAAGCCCAATCACTGTATCATCAACTTGCACAATATCTATTGTAGAATTTAAATATTTTTTATCATATAAATAATTTTTAATAATTCTTTCTGAATTATTAATCAAGTTTTGGGTTACCTGCATTCCTCTCTTTAATTCCAGCTTTTCCCTTACATCATTTTCCTTACCTTTTTTTAATCCAAAAATTTCTAATTCGGATAATCTATGACGCTCCAGAAGAAAAAATTCCAGGCTAACACTATCTTTTTCAAACTTGGTTGTATAAATTTTTACATCTGAAAATAAACCTTGCCCCCACAATTTTTGGATCGCATTTGTTATATCATCGCCAGGAATAAGAATCTTGCTTCCAATTACCAATCCTGACAAATTAACCAAAATATTTTTATCGAGATATTTTATACCTGTAACCGTAACTTCTTTTATAATATATTCCTGTGGTTTCTCGTAATTTGCAACAGGCATTGTCCCATAATCAATTTCCTGTGCAAAAATCGAGGTAACTGTAAAAGCTAAAATTATGCTAAATAAGAATTTCCTTATCATTCTATTAAATTCCGTTTTAATTATACTATTTTTTTATTTGTTCGCTAACTTTTCCAAAACGACGTTCTCTTTTCTGATAATCAATAATCGCTTCATATAAATCATTTCTTCTGAAATCCGGCCATAAAACTTCTGTAAAATACAATTCAGAATAAGCCATTTGCCAAATTAGAAAATTACTTATCCTGTATTCTCCACTTGTTCTAATTAATAAATCAGGATCAGGTATATCTTTTGTATTTAAATACCTCTCAAAAAATTCATTATTAATACTACCAACATCAATAGGATTTTGTCTATTCTCTGTAATAATTTCTTTTACTGCATTTACAATTTCCCATCTGGCACTATAATTTAAGGCCAAAATAAGTGACAAACCAGTATTCTTAGATGTCTTATTTATAAGGCCTTTTAACTTTGCGCTAACATTTTTTGGCAAACCATCAATGTTACCAATAGTCAATAAACGAACATTGTTTTTGATTAGTGTATCGGTTTCTGAATTAATGGTAGTTATTAGTAAAGACATTAAAGCATTAACCTCTTGCTGAGGTCTATTCCAATTTTCAGTAGAAAAAGCATATAAAGTCAAAAATTTTATCCCCAGTTCAGCAGCACCTTCAACTGTATCACGAACAGCTTTTACTCCATTTTTGTGACCAAATATTCGCTGATTTCCTTTTTTCTGCGCCCATCTGCCATTCCCATCCATTATAACTGCTATATGCTGTGGTAAGTTTTTTTTATCAATCTGATCCTTTAAATCCATTTCCTAATGTGTAATATGTCGGACAATCGAACTTTTCTCTAAACAGTTTGTAAGTTATAAATACTCCACAAAACGAATACCAGTCATCGTTATGTATTACCGGAGTATTATTAACATCTTGAAAAGTTATAACACCATCAATCTGATCATTAAATGTTTTTCGATAACTCCATTCTAAGCCTAAAGTTAAGCGCTCAAAGATATTATATTTAATTCCTATTCCAAAAGGAATTGTAATTGGATTTTCAAAACCACTAGTGCCAAATATATAATTGCCTCCTATCCCAATAAAAATGAATGGTGTAAACCTATGTTTATTCTTTTTTATATAACCAGAACTCGTATATGGTAAAAAATTAAATTCAACTAATGCAGAAACGTCAATCAAGCTAGCTGAAAAAGAAGCCCCTCTTAATTGATTCTCCATGTTACTAAAATCACTATCGCTACCACTTAATTTCCCGTAAAATCCTTTTATGCTTGTAGTAAGGTGATTGCTAAAATTATATTTAAGGATAACTCCATAAGCCATTGAAGGTGAATAAAATATTCTTGAATGATTAATATCACCCTGATAGTAAGAAGTTCCCAAGGCTACCCCGAGTTCTGTTCTACTTTGACCTATTAATAAATTCGCTGAAAAAATAAACAGGAACAGTAATAAATTTCTTTTCATATAATTCTAAAATCGGTAATCTGATCTTCGCTTTTTCTTCTTAATCTTAGTAGAAACGTTTATTACTGTAAAATAGTATGTGTCTTTTGCTTCTGAGGCTTCAGGGCTAAATCCATCAATAAAATCAGTAGTGGTGAATCTTCGCCCTAATTCCAATCCAATATAAGTTGTACCTGTTACCGGATATTTTAATCCAAGCCCAACAGGAAAAACGAATGTTAAGTTCTTATTATCAACAAACCTTGAACTCCCAACAAAACCATCTTTCGCTTTCGGTTTAAAATATGCTCCACCAACTCCCGCAAATACATACAAATTAATGCCTGTGTTGAATTTTTTTACTTTACCACGCATAGACATACTTTTATAGGAGACCATGTGCATTTCTTTAGTAATATGGTATTCAACATGTCCATTTAATTCAAACATATTTGTTGAAAAGGAATAATTTCTCCCTTCATTAATCGACTTAACATCTGAACCATGAATATTTGCATAAGAAAGATTTGCTTTTACTGCAATACGCTCATATAGTTTATAGCGATAACCAACTGCCAGAACAGGTCTTGAATAAGCTATATCAAAATCGGCAACAGCAAATGCATCTGCTTTAGAAGAACCTCCAATATCTCCAAAATAATTTGAAATGCCAATTCCATACACATATTCGGATCTTGACAATTTCCATTTTTGCGAAAAAACCAAAGTTGGAATTATTAATAAACTAAATAATAATATGTATTTATATGATTTCATTTGTATTAATCTGTATATACAAAGTTATCTTTTTTTTTGAAATATTTACAATAACCAAATTATTTTCAACTTATTAAACTAATATTAAAACGTTATGAGCTCAAATCTGTTTTACTCAATTCCTTTTATCAACTCCCCACATTAGCTTATTTCGTAAAGTTTTGTAAAAGCTAGTATTATTTAATTTAATTAATTGTATTTTAAATTCAGCTTTGCTAATTGTTATTTCTTCCGTATTTTTTATCATTACTGAACGATGATCTAATGACGCAAGGTAATTTAGTGAACGTCCTTCAAGTTTTAATTGTAACTTACTCGTATCGGGCAGTACAATGGGCCTAACTGTTAAGTTATGTGGTGAAATAGGTGCAATAATAAAATTCCCTGACTGTGGAACAATAATAGGACCTCCAACACTTAACGAATATGCTGTTGATCCTGTTGGAGTTGAAACAAGTAAGCCATCGGCCCAATAAGAATTTAAAAACTCTCCATCAATATAAACATGAAC
>JAUVUS010000027.1 GCA_030600865.1 Bacteroidales bacterium
GAAGCTGAAGATCTATTTCAAAAAGGATATAAGGAAATTACTTTATTAGGACAAAATGTTGATTCGTATAGTTGGAAATCAGAAGATAATAACCTGCAGGCAGGCAGGCCAGGTGAAATCATAAAATTTGCCCAATTGCTTGAAATGGTTGCTAAAATTAGTTCTGCATTAAGAATCCGATTTTCAACATCGCATCCAAAGGATATGTCAGATGATGTGCTTTTTACAATGGCAATGTACAGTAATATATGTAATCATATTCATTTACCGGCACAATCGGGAAGTACAAATATTCTTGAAAAAATGAAACGTGGTTATACACGTGAATGGTATATGGACAGAATAATGGCAATAAAAAAGATCTTACCTGATTGTTCTATTTCGACAGACATAATGACTGGATTTTCTGGTGAAACAGAAGAAGATCATCAGGAAACATTAAATTTAATGGAATGGGTAAATTATGATTATTCTTACATGTTTAAATATTCGGAGCGACCTAAAACTTATGCAGCCAGACACTTAAAAGATGATATAACTGAAGAGATTAAATCAAGAAGGTTAACTGAAATTATTAAATTACAAGGGAAACTATCTGAAATTAGCAAAAAAATAGATCTGGGAAAAGTATTTTAAGTACTGGTTGAAGGTGTTTCAAAAAAATCAACAGATCATTTATTTGGCAGAAATTCACAAAATAAAGTAGTTGTTTTTCCTAAACAAAATTATAAAACCGGAGATTATGTTTTTGTAGAAATTACTGAGTGTACATCAGCCACGCTTATTGGAGAACCTATTAAATAATTAGAACATTTTAATATGAGTAAGGTAATTAAAGAATATAAAGAGTATCGCGAAAAAATGAATGAAAAACTTTTAGCTACTAACAATAAGGTAATTAAAAGAATTTTCAATTTAGATACTAACACTTATATGGAAGGAGCTCTTTCGTCAAAAGTTAAAGAAATGTTAGGCTTGGTTGCATCAATGGTATTAAGATGTGATGATTGTATTAAATATCATTTAGAACAATGCTGCAAATTAGGTGTAAATAATGAAGAAATGTATGAGATATTTGCCGTAGCAAATTTAGTAGGAGGAACAATTGTGATTCCACATACACGAAGAGCTCTTGAATTTTGGGAAGAATTAAATAAAGGTTGAAAAACATCAACCCATATATTTTAATTTAACTGAAAAACATGATCTAATTCAACCAGTTTAATTAACTCCAGCAGTTCTTCTGAAAGATTTATCAACTTTAAGTTTGAATTATTAAGTTTAGCAACTTTATATAAACTCAGTAAAGTTTCAAACCCCGAACTATCTATAAATTTAATACCAGATAAGTTAAGTGTTAAGTTAGATTCCGACTGGTTAATCAGTGGTAATAGTTGTAACTCTATTTCTTTTGAGTTTAACACGTTAAGCCTGGAAACATTGTAGAAAGAAGCCAGGTATGTGCTTTCGATGTGGTCAACTGTAAGCATATATCAACTAATTGTTATATTAATGCTGTGAAAATAGTATCAATACAATAAATAATAATTAAATAAAGATTAAGTTTTCAACAATTTTTGTTGAAGTTTTCAACTTTTTAAGGATATTAACATATCTTTTTAAAAACTAAGTGTAAATTTTGTTCCAACTCCCGGTTTTGATTTTACTGTAATGTTCCCTTTATGTAAAAACATTATCTGTTTAGTAAGGCTAAGTCCTATTCCTGAACCTTTGGATTTCGTAGCAGGATCTTTTAATTTAGGTCTTTTTATAAATACATTATGCTATAATGCCAAGTTAATATCAAAATGACCGATATAGACCGTTTCTTTTTTGTTTTCAGCATACTGATATTCTGCATATTCCAAAATGGAATAGGGTATTTTACAATTAATTTATCTTTAATATAGACAACAGAAAATTAAAATATGTTAAACTTAAATTATAAAATTATGAAAACAATAAGCAAATTAATGATCGGACTAGTGTTGTCAGCATTCATGGTAATAAATGTTAATGCACAACCAAAATCAGAAATTCCTGATGATAATAAACCTAAAATGAATTGGTCTGCAGCAGATACACTGTATACTTTCCAATTTAATACTGAATCAAACTCCTGGGTATATTTCCAAAGAGAAATAAGACGATTTGACAATAATAAAAATCCTATTGAAAATTTTGTTCAAATCTGGCAAAACCAATCTCAAAATTGGATAAATTATTTAAGAGTAAATTATACTTATGATGAAAGAGGTAAGGAAATTGAAGAAATCACTCAAGAATGGGATGCTTCAACAAATAATTGGGTTAATGCCCAACTAAGAATCACCTCTTACAAAGGCAGGCAAAAAGAAGAAGTATTATTCCAACAATGGAAAAAACCTACAAGTGAATGGTTTAATATTATGAAGTATTTAATCAAATATAATAGCAATGGTGATAAAAATACTGTATTAATTAGCCTTTACAATGGTGTTACAAAAAACTGGGATAATTATAAAAAATTTTTAATGGAGTTTGAAAACCCATATGGACCTCCAACAACTGTAATTGCGGAATCATGGTCAACCAATAATTGGAAAACCGAAGGTAAATATGAAATCGCTTACAACTGGAGAGGAGATAAAACAAATGAAACAAGATATACTTATAATCAGAGCAGCAGAACATGGCTAGAAGGAATTCTGTTGGAAATGTTCTATGATAAGAAAGGAAATCAAATTGAATACCTAGAAAAGAAGTTTGACTATAGCACTAACAATTGGATGAATTTCAATAAACACTCAGCTTTATACAATGAAAATGGCTATATGACCGAAAAAACTGAGTATATCTGGAATAGAAGCACTAATCAGTGGGATGAAAAAGGCAAATATAAATTTACTACTGATATAAAAATTTAATTTAATCAAATCTTAAATAAAAAAGAACTCTCCCGATAGCTGGGAGAGTTCTTTTTTATTTACTTCATAATTTATTTCTTCATCACTTTTAGTAATAGTTCATTGAGTTGTTTTTCACCAACATCAGAAGGAGAATCAATCATAACATCGCGCCCTGAATTATTTTTAGGGAATGCTATATAATCTCTAATAGATTCTGAACCACCAAATACTGAACACCAACGATCAAATCCAAAAGCAATTCCTCCATGCGGTGGAGCTCCATATTTAAATGCATTTAACAAGAATCCAAATTTCTCCTCTGCTTCCTTTTTTGGAATACCTAATATTTCAAACATTTTTTGTTGCAATTCTGTTTTAAAAATTCTTATAGAACCACCACCTATTTCAACTCCATTAATAACAAAATCATATGCATTTGCTCTCATCTTTCCAGGGTCAGAATCAAATAAATTAATATCTTCTTCTTTTGGAGAAGTAAAAGGATGGTGTTTTGCAAAATACCTGTTTTCTTCTTCATTCCATTCCAGTAAAGGAAAATCAACTACCCAGCAAGGTGCAAATTTATTTTTATCCCTTAAGCCAAGTCTTTCACCCATTTCTAAACGTAAGTCATTTAAAGCGCTAAGCGTATCATTTCTATTTCCTGCTAAAACAAGCAATAAATCTCCTGGTTCTGCATTCATATGGTCAGCCCAGTTTTTTAGATCTTCAGCTGAGAAAAATTTATCAACTGAAGATTTAAATGTACCATCTAAATTATACTTTACATAAACCAAACCTTTTGCTCCTACTTGCGGTTTTTGCACAAAGGCTGTTAATTCATCTAGTTTTTTCCGAGAATATTCAGCACATTTTTTTGCATTTATTCCTCCAATATATTCAACACTATCAAATACTTTAAAACCTTTACCTTGTGCTATCTCTGTAAGTTCTGAAAATTTCATATCAAACCTTAAATCAGGTTTGTCGGAACCATAATATTTCATTGCATCATCATACAAAATTTGTGGAAATTTTTCATTAAATGTTAATCCCTTAATTTCATAAAACAGATGCTTTGCCAATCCCTCAAAAGTATTTAACACATCTTCCTGATCAACAAATGACATTTCACAATCTATTTGAGTAAATTCCGGCTGACGATCTGCTCTTAAGTCCTCATCACGGAAACATTTTACAATTTGGAAATATTTATCAAATCCAGATATCATCAAAAGTTGTTTAAATGTTTGTGGTGATTGAGGTAAAGCATAAAATTCACCCGGATTCATTCTCGAGGGAACAATAAAATCACGTGCACCTTCCGGTGTCGATTTAATTAAGTACGGAGTTTCAATTTCCATAAATCTCTCACCATCGAGAAATTTGCGGATTTCCTGACCCATTTTATGTCTTAACTCCAGATTTTCACGTACAGGGTTTCTTCTTAAATCAAGATATCTGTATTTCATTCTTAGTTCATCTCCTCCATCGGTTTCATCTTCAATAGTGAAGGGAGGAATATCAGATTTATTCAATACAAAAAGCTCACTTGCAATAATTTCAATTTCCCCTGTTGGCATTTTAGCGTTTTTACTACTTCTTTCAATAACCTTACCTGTAACTTTAATTACATACTCCCGTCCTAAATTTGCTACCCTGGATATTAACTCATCCGAAGTATTTTCATCGAAAACCAACTGAGTTAAACCGTACCTGTCACGAAGCGTAATAAACGTCATCCCTCCCAGGTTTCTAATAGCTTGGATCCATCCACTTAGAGTTACCTCTTGTCCAACATCATTTATTCTTAATTCTCCACAAGTATGTGTTCTGTACATATTATTAAATTTTACCAGTTTTTATCATCATTTTGAATTGCGAAAATAGGATTTTATTTCCTTATTAAAAACCAGAATATCCTAAATAGTTAAGGTTACCTCTATAAATTCAATCACATCAAGATTCCCATAGTTTTTCAAAGACAATGAAAAATTTTGAAACACTATCGGGATAATGTGATAAAATTTGAAGCAGTATTTGGAAAACTATGGAAACCCGTAGGGAACAAATATAATAAACAACTTGTCTGCCGACAAGGCAGGTCTGACTGCGTTATATTTTTTGTGAAATAGCTTGTGCCTCCGCTAAAGCTTCAGCGACACGCGGATGGCTATTACAAAAAAATATGCCTTACATCTTATTCATTATATTTGTTTCTTGAAAGAATTCAATTTTTAGAGGCAACCTTAAACAAAAGTGTTTATAATGCGTTATATTTGATAGGTTTAATATACAAATAATGGATTTGTACAGTGACGAATATTTTATGAATGAGGCATTGAAAGAAGCTTCTATAGCTTATGATAAAGATGAGGTGCCAATAGGTGCTGTAATTGTCCATAATAATAAAATAATTGCGCGTGCTCACAACTTAACTGAATCATTAAATGATGTAACTGCACATGCAGAAATGCAAGCATTTACTGCTGCGGAAAATTATTTAGGAGGAAAATATCTACACGATTGCACCATTTATGTAACTCTTGAACCTTGTGTCATGTGTGCGGGGGCTTCCTATTGGTCGCAAATTAGCAAAATTGTATACGGAGCATCTGATCAAAAAAGAGGATTTAGCAACATAAACCAAAAATTAATTCATCCAAAAACTAAAGTAATTACTGGAGTTTTAGAAAATAATTGCAGTAATTTGTTAATTGATTTTTTTAAAAAGAAAAGATAAAAAAATCGACAAATAATATATTATCTAATTCAGGCTTTAAAAAAGGTGATGTAAATCACCAATATGTAAGGAGATATATCACCAAGAATCAATTGTCAATTCAAATTATAGATGCAACATTTGCAGAAACTTTTACACTCAAAAAACTTTTATCATGAAACGATTCTTTTTTACAATTTTTCTATTTTCTATATTAGCAAATATTAGTTATGGTCAGTCGGGAATTTCTCAAGCACAAGCTAACTTTATTTATAATTTTACAAAATTTTTTGACTGGCCACAAACTGAGAAGACAGGTGATTTTGTTATAGGAGTTTTAGGTTCGAAAGAACTTGCAACAAACTTAGAGAAAGTAACCAATGGCAAAAAAAATGTTACCCAAAACATTGTTATTAAATCTTTTAATAATGTCGACCAGGTTTCGAAATGTCATGTGATCTTTGTCTCTTCTCTTAAATCAAGTAAAATTGCAAATATTCACTCAAAAACAGGTGTACACTGTTTAATTATTAGTGATAACAGTACGGCAATAGCAAAAGGTGCTATAATTCAATTCGTACTTGAATCTGATCGTCTTAAATATGAATTTAGCAAAGGAAATGCATTAAAGCATGGTTTGAAATTTCATTCTAAAGTTTCCGAAATGGCTAGTAAAAATCATTAATATCTAAAAAAATGAAATTGACAATTGGGAAAAAATTAGTTATCGGATTTGGAATTATACTACTTGCAGTAATAGTAAATGCAGTAATTATTTTAAATTCATCAATTAAAAATAGTAATCTGAATACTCAGATTATTGAAAACTACAGTCCTTCAGAAACCAATTTAAATAAACTAAGACAATTATTAGTTGATTCAAAGATCCTTATAAAAAACTGGGTATATATTGAGAAACAAGACAATACTCCTGATAAGATCAAGTTAATTGAACTACATGATAAAGATTTTCCAAATACATTAAACGAGCTCAATAATTTATCTGAGAGCTGGGTAGAAGATAACAAGAAATTACTTTTACAAGTCGAAATATTGGTTACTGATTCTATTACTCCTTTGCATAACATTGTAATAAGTCAGTTAAACTCCTTTGAGAGTTATGACGATTTAATGATAATTTTCGAAGTAATGCCATTGGTTGAAGAACAAGGCGACATAATAGTAAAAACCGATAAAGCTGTAGCTATTCTTGATGAGTTAATTAGTTATCAATCGGACTTAACGAATAGCTCAATTAACAAAATGCAAAGTTCGTTTAAGAATTTCCCGAAAATTATTTTTATCACAACATTTATAATAATTATAATATTTGTATTAGTTATTTTTTACTTTAATAAAACGGTTACAGTACCTATTAAAAAAGGAGTTGATTTTGCAAAAGCAATTGAAAGCGGAGATTTAACTGTAAGTGTAGATATTAAGCAAAATGACGAGATTGGAGATTTAGCAAATTCATTAAGTAATATGGCTAATAAGTTAAATGAAATGGTAACTTCCTTAACTGAATCTTCGAATTATATTACTAAAGCAAGCGTGAATATTACACAAAAATCTCAGGAATTAGCTAATGGTGCTAATTCGCAAGCTTCTTCTTCAGAAGAACTGGCATCATCAATGGAAGAAATGGCAGCTAATATTCAACAAAATTCTGATTATTCGAAAGAGACTGAAAAAATTTCTTTAAGTGCTGCTAAAAATAGTGAAGAAGTTGGTTCTGCTGCAAATAACAGTTTAATATCTATTAAATCTATTGCAGAAAAAATTGGAATAATTAATGATATTGCATTTCAGACTAACATACTAGCATTAAATGCTGCTGTTGAAGCTGCCCGAGCCGGTGAGCATGGAAAAGGTTTTGCAGTTGTTGCTGCTGAAGTACGAAAACTAGCTGAACGAAGTAAAATTTCTGCCGAAGAAATTGAAGAATTATCAAAATCTAGTGTAACAGCAACAGAAAGAGCTCAGGAATTAGTAAACAAAGTGGTTCCTGAAATTGAAAAGACCTCTAAATTAGTTCAGGAAATTGCCGCTGCAACTAACGAACAAAATGCCGGGGCCAATCAAGTAAATAGTGCTTTACAATCTTTAAATCAGATTACACAACAAAATGCAGCATTATTTCAAACTTTAGCTGATGATGCAACTAATTTATCAAATCAGGCAGATGTATTAAATGAGGTAATTACTTATTTTAAAACAAAATAGAATTTGTTAAACACAAAGTAAAAGGCGGCTCAATGGGCCACCTTTTTTTATGCTCAACTGAATTATAAAATCAATACTTCCATTTATTAGCGAATGTCACAAGGGATAGCATTATAGGAACTTCGACCAAAACTCCAACTACAGTTACCAGTGCTGCAGGTGATTGTAACCCGAACAAAGCAATTGCAACCGCTACTGCCAATTCAAAAAAGTTGCTTGCGCCTATCATTGCAGCAGGCGAATTAATATTATGTGGTAATTTTAGTTTTCGACCACTAAACCAGGCAATGAAAAATATAAAATAAGTTTGAATAACTAAAGGAACTGCTACCAGTAAGATAATAAAAGGATTGTTCAGTATGTTTGTACCTTGAAATGCAAAAAGCAGTACCAATGTAACCAAAAGAGCTAAAATTGAAACAGGTTTTAATTTGGGCAAGAATTCTTTTTTAAACCACTCTTCTCCTTTGAAACGAGCTAATAATTTATGAGTAATGTATCCGGCTACTAAAGGAATCACAACAAAAATAATAATACTAGTAACAAGTGTTTCATAAGGAATCTGAATATTAGTAATTCCAAGTAATAAACCTACTATTGGAACAAAAGCAACAAGTATAATTAAATCGTTTACTGAAACTTGTACTAATGTATAATTTGGGTCACCGTTTGTTAAATATGACCATACAAAAACCATAGCTGTACATGGCGCTGCTCCTAAAAGTATTGCTCCTGCAATATATTCGCCTGCTAATTCAGGTTCAATATATGCACCATAAAGTTTTGAAAAGAAAATCCATGCAAAAAATGCCATTGTAAAAGGCTTAATCAACCAGTTAACAACTAATGTCAGGATTAATCCTTTAGGTCTTTTACCGATATTCTTTATACTTGAAAAGTCCACTTGCAACATCATTGGGTAAATCATAAGCCAAATTAATACAGCTACAGGAATATTCACTTTGAACATTTCTATTTGACTCAAGAATTGCATGCTGTCACCAAAAAAATGTCCAATAGTAATACCACCGGCTATACATAATGCAACCCAAAGTGATAAATATTTTTCAAAGAATCCAATGCGTTTTTTTTGTGCCATATCTATTTTATATTTTCAGTATAGAATTTTGAAAATGCTTCTTTAATTTCATCTCGCACACGATAAAACTCGCTCATTATAAACTCTTTGGAACCTTTAACATGTGATGGATCATCAAAACCAATATGTAACCTATTTTTAACCTTTCCTGTAAAGGTAGGGCAAGCTTCATTTGCTCCACCACAAACAGTTATTACATAATTCCATTCATCATTTAAATATTTTTCAACTTGGTCTGAGGCATGAAAGCTAATATCAATACCAATTTCTTTCATTACTAAAACAGCCTTCGAATTCAGTTTGCCAGAAGCTTCAGTTCCAGCTGACAAAACAGTAATCTTTTTATCAAATGACTGCAGAAATCCCTGGGCCATTTGACTACGACACGAATTACCTGTGCAAAGGATTAAAATTTTCATTCTACAGTTATATTAAAAGAATAAATCATCCAAATATACACTATTTGTACATTTTTTCAATTAAGAACTTACAAACAAAAAGCTGTGCAATACGCACAGCTTGAATGTGTTTAAAATATATAATGTTATAATTATAATCCTATAGATTTCAAGAATGCCTTTTCATTCGGCTTTCTTCCAAGAAATTCTTTTACTATTTTCATTTCATCAATTGTAGAGCCACGTTCAAGAACCACTTTCTTTAATTTTAGCCCGGTTTTCTGATCCATTATTCCGTTTTCCTCAAAAACAGAAAACATATCTTCAGCAAATACTTTAGCCCACAGATAACCGTAATAACCGGCAGCATAACCATTTAAGTGGCCAAACCCGGCTTCAAAATGTGTGCCTTGCTGAAATTTATATAAAGTAATTTCATTTTGTAGTTCTTTTACCAACTCAGTTGTGGTTTTTGGTCCATTAGCATCATATTTATCATGATAAGTCATATCCAGCGTTCCATAAAATATTTGTTGTATGGTCTGCAAACCTGAGCCTACATTTCTTGCAGCAATCATCTTATTGTGCAAATCTTTTGGTAAAACTTCTCCTGTGTTATAATGCTTTGCGAAAAGACTTAATGCTTCATAATTCCATGCCCAATTTTCAAAAATTTGCGATGGCATCTCAACAAAATCTCGTGCTACATTAGTTCCTGACTGAGCTGATAATTCAGCCTTAGTTAAAAGATCGTGCATTAAATGTCCAAACTCATGAAAGAAAGTTTCAACATCGTTATGTGGCATTAAAGCTGGAACATCATCAGTAGCTTTAGGAAAGTTACAAACTAAACTTGCTGTTGGGATTTGATATTTATCCCCTATTTGTTTCCCTGAAATCATTCCAAAACAAGCTGCATGACTAAATTTATTTTCACGTGGGAATAAATCTAAGTAGAAACGAGCGATTAATTCATCGTTTTCTTTTACCTCATAAAAACGAACCTCATCACTCCATACTGATGGATTTTTAACTTCTTCGAATTTAACACCATAAAGATGCTGAGCAATTTTAAATAAACCATCGATAACATTACCAAGTTCAAAATATTCCTTTAGTTTCTGATTATCCAGTTCGTACTTATCCTTTAAAAGAATATTATTATAAAATGAAGCTTCCCACGAAGCTATTTTCTTTATAGAATTATCACCAATATATTTTCGTTTTACTTCTAAAAGTTCTTCATAATCACGTTCAGCTTTAGTACGCACTTTTTCTTTCAAACTATTTTCGAAGTCCCACACGTTTTGTGGATTTTTAGCCATTCTATTTTCAGTTCTATACTCGGCAAAAGTTTTATAACCAAGTAAGGCAGCCAGTTTTTCTCTTTCAATTAAAATCTGTTTTAATATGTCGAGATTTTTATCAGCGGCAATATTCTTAAACTTTTTAGCAAGTTTTTCACGTGCTTCATTTGATTTTGAATATTTCATGAATGGAATATATGATGGATATTCCATGCCAATTTTATATGTTCCATCCTCTTGTCGATGTGCTTTTTTATAATCATCTGGCAATCCATCAATTTGAGCTTCTGTAACAATTAAAAAATCCTTATGAGAACTAATATTTGAGTCAAACTGAATTCCCAGATCAGATAATTTATCTTGAATAACTTTTAATTCATCTCTTTTTTCTTTTGGTAAGGCAAAACCATTACGTTCGAACTCTTCAACAGTTTCTTTTAAATATTTTTTGTTTGCACCTGTTAACCTGTCGGCTTCTTCTTCTGATGCATATTTTTTTACAGCTTTGTATAGATCCTCACTTAAAGAAATCTCATTAAAAAATTTCCCAAATTCTGCTGTGCTTTCTAAACATTTATTTCTTATTTCATCATCCGGATGAACATAAGCTAACAAAGAAATCACCTCGTTAACTTTCATTAAATCATTGTAAATATTATCCAGCAATCGCATTGTATTTTCAAATGTTTTTTTATCTGAAGAAACCAAATAAATATTATTAAGATTTTCTTTTGCCAAATTAATTGCTTCAGATGTGGCATCAGTAACATGCTGCGCCGTAACACTTTTAAAATCTATGGTTTGATTCAAATCATTAAATAATGGGTTTTTCATACTGATTTCGTTTTTATTACATGAAATTAATCCTGTACCGATTAACAAAATTGTTAAAAAATAGTTTAGAGCTTTTACCTTTTTCATTTTATCCTGATTTTATAATGAAGTTTTAAGGTCACAAAAATAATATTTTATAAATTACACGGTATTAATATTTAATTTTTCTTACAATAAGTTTTCGCTATGAATATTAAAAGACTAGTTAACAATTTAAAAAACACTTACATACTGCAAAAAATGCAATATCTTTCAGATCAAGAAGGGATAATGCGCAGATATATTCGAGAGAAAGAAAATTGGGATTTGCATC
>JAUVUS010000033.1 GCA_030600865.1 Bacteroidales bacterium
GCATATAGTTGACAATCATTATTATTTACTATCCCCGTAATGTATTTCTCAATGCGTTGCCTATTGAGTTCGAAAATAACAGGCTGGCGATGCATGCTTGTAAAAACAAAATGTGTATACAGATTATTATAATCAATTTTCATATGAGCAATGAATAAGGTAATAAGGTTAATCTTATCCGGCTGTTTTTCCTACTAAGCTTTAAGATAAAGATAAGGTTTTCATTTTTAAATAAATCTGTAATGTTAAAATTAAAGTGTGCTCTGGTAAAAAACCTTATTTCCTGCCAATAACCTTAGTAGAAAAGAATGCATTTCATTTTAACCTTATTACCTTATTCCATATTTACCGGTTGATATAAGTTTATTATTCCCCTGTTTTGTGCAATGCAGCACCCACAAAAATGTAATTTTTAAGTTCAATTATATGTTAATTTTAACCATTCTTAAAATTGTATCAGTCGCTCCCCTGTTTTTTTCAACATAGTTCGAAGAAATTTTACCACGCTCCCTTAACTTATCTGAATCATTTAATAAGCCGGTTAAATTTTTCTCTAATTCGAAATAATTAACAATTGAAATTGCACCTCCGGATTTTATAAGATCTACTGCTTCCCGGAATTTTTCATATACGGGGAGTTTCAGAACAAATAAAAAAAACAAACTTGTGATTGTTAATAACTTATATGCAAAAAGTGAAACTTTTTTTACCATTACACCTTAATGTACAAGAAAAAAATGTTGCCGGCCAAAAGATTATTTGTATCCATATCCATATCCGTAGTTATAATTATAGCCTGCATTCTTTAAATTGATGTCATTAATAATAAGGTTGATATTTTTTATTTTCTTCTTTTCTAAATTTGAAAATAAATGAGACATCATCTTTTTTCTTGAATAGTTATGCCTGACAATAAAAATGCTTTTGTCCGCATGTTTTTCAAGTAATAAGGCGTCTGAAACAACATTTATGGGTGGTGTATCAATAATTATATAATCAAACCTTTTTCTCAATTCATCAAACAATAATTTTGTTTTAGATGAGGCTATTAATTCTAATGGATTTGGAGGAATCTGCCCTGTTGGAATCAACCATAAATTAGGGATTTCGGTTTCAAAAATAATATTTTCAATTTTGCAATTATCACTTAAAAAAGTACTTAGTCCATTTTTTTGATGCAAATCCATTAATTTAGAAACCGTAGGCCTTCTTAAATCAAAACTCAATAATAAAACTTTCTTTTTATACAAAGCAAAGCTTGCAGCCAGATTAACTGACACAAAGCTTTTTCCCTCTCCCATCATAGTTGACGAAATCATTATAATAGGGCTCTTTATATCACCTAATACATATTGAAAATTAGTTCGTAATGATCTGAATGATTCTGCTATTATTGAATTAGGCGAGTTGTGAACTACCAACTGGCCATCCTCCTTATTGTGTAAAATATTACCTAAAACAGGGTAATCAACAATTTTTTCAATATCAGATAAATCAATAATTCTATCGTTAAAATAATCATATAGCAAAATGGCTACAACGGGCAAGCCAATACCCAGAAAAAAGCCTATTAAAAATATAACTTTTTTATTTGGAGACACGGGCGTCCCTTGGATAAGCTTAGGATAATCTATTATTTCATTTTCAGGAAGATTTGAGGCTTTCGCAATTTGCATTTCAGATTTTTTTCTTAATAAAAAAGTATATAATGCATCCCGTAACTGAAATTCTCTTTCATAGTTAAAAAGTTTTCTCTGGGTTTCCGGGAGTGACTGAACTTCCAAGGTTAGCTTGTCTATTCTTTCATTAATATCATTTAAGGATATTTTTGCTCTATCAATAGAATTTAAAACATTTTCGGATAAGGTGTTTTTTTGATTTTCAATTTTAATCTTTATACTTTCCAGATATGGGTTATCCTTTTTCGAATTTACCATTATATCAACTTTTTCCGAATAAAGATTTGTAAGTTCTAAAATTAAGCCATTAAGAAGTTGGTCGTCAATTCCCATTGATGAAGGCGCAATCAAATCTTGAATTTCCTTATTTTTTGTTAAATAGCTTTGTAAATATGTGTAATACTTTTGTTTTAATATCAATTCTGCTTTTTGGTTTTGAAGATTTTCGAGATTTTGATAAGCTTGCTGAGACTGAAAATCAATATTCATCATTTTTTGTGATGATTGGTACTCTTCCAAACGCATTTCTGCACTTTTTAAAGAGTCTGCAATATCATAAATCTGACTATTAATAAAATCAATTGTATTTATAGCAACTCTATTCTTTTTTTCTACACCCCTGTTCAAATAAACATCAATTAATTTATTTATATAATCTAATGATTTATCAATATTTGTTGCATCATATTTAATTTTTATAACAGTCGAATACTTTACGTCCTCTATCTCAACATTTTGAAACTCTTCAGATAAAGAAGCTAATGATCTAAATTTAAACAGATACGTTTCTCCCTGTTCAAATTCTGACAATTCAATTATTTTGAATTTATAGTATTCATTAGAAAAATATTCATTTATAGTTATAGTATCATTTATTTCAAATTCAGTTAAAACCTGTCTTGTTTCATCAATATCAAATAAATATAAGCCCACATCTTCACTATTTGCCCATATATGACAAACTTTATCATTAAGTTTTTCTAAATAGATATCTATGTTTACCGGTTGAACATGGCTTGAATCATATTTTATAATAAACGGTGAGGAATTATACAATTCAATTTGTCTGTATTTGTCTTTAATGTAATATGAAACAGAAAAATTCAGTTCTTTTAATGTTTTCTCAGTTAATTGATATGAATTAAGTATCTCTATTTCGTTTTTCAGTTTATATTCAGCCATTGAACTAAAAGGAGATACTGCATTTTGTAAAATTGCATCAGGATCCATTAATGAATTCTCTTCTTTTATTAATAATGTAGAACTTATCCTATAAACAGGAGTAGTTGTTTTAATATAGAAAAAGGAAATTACAAGACTTAAAATAATTGTAAAAGGGAATATATACCAAAATCTTAAAAGCTTAAATAAATAAGCCTTCAGGTCAATTGGCTCATCCTCAACGAAGAATTTTTGATTTTCTGCCATTTTTAAAACAATAATTTATACCCTGAACATTACAATAACACACTATTTAAATAAAGCATACACGATTGCTGCTGTTGTAATTGTTGATAAAAACAATGAATACGGGAAATTTTGAAATGCAAATGATTTGCTTTTTAATGGTTCAATATATACCACATCGTTAGGCATTAAATAAAATTGATCTGATTGTAAGACTCCATTATCAGTTAAATCCAAATAATACAATTCCGATCCACTTAATGTTTGTCGAACTAGTTTTACTTTTTGAACATTCCCAAAATTTTCATTTCCACCAGCTTGAGCTACTGCCTGCAAAATATTAATTTGTTTATTTTTTATAATAAAAGTTCCCGGATTACTTACTTCTCCTAAAACTGAAACTCTATAATTTACCAATTGTACAACTACAGTTGCTTCTTTAAAATACTCATTAACTGTTTTTTGCAATAAATCATTTACTTCTTTAACTGTTAAGCCTTTAACATAAACTTTATCAATAAATGAAAAATTTATATAACCATCTTCTTCAATCCTATAACTATTCAGGTCTTGGTATGTGGCAGTCATAGGATTAGGGAAATCGGTTTGAAATAGCCGACTGGTTTTTTGATCAACACTGTTAACATTAATATAAAGCTGATCGCCGGGTTGCAGGTGATATGCCGTATTTCTGTTATTAATAAATCCGGAAGAAATATCCTCTACAGATTTTTCTTGTAATAATTGTACTTTTTTCTGTGAAACACACGAAGAAAATAGAGAAACAATGATCAATAGTCGCACAACATTTTTTAGGGTATAAATAGCTCTTGTTTTCATAATATATTGTTTTAATTATTTTTTATTTATTAGATAAGTTAATAGCTTCTTTTATATTGAGTTTTTTTCCGTTTTTATAAGCAACAATAAATGCTCCGGCAACTCCGGTGCTTTCTTTCATCTGCAAAGCAATTTGATATTTTTTAAAACTTCCAACCGAATATTTGAACCAACCATTTTCTTTTATCAGATATACATTAGGCTCTTTACAATAAATATTTTTAATTTGATTTATCGACATTTCTTTATTGCTTGCAGCAATCTGAACTCTAAAAATTACCTGATCATTATTTGATGGCCAATCTGATATTATTTTGGGATCGTAACATCTCAGCATTTTTTTTGCCGCTAAAACATTTATCTTCTTTCCTCCCTGAAAAGCAATAACAAATGCACCTTTTACACCGCAATTTTCTCTAAACTTATTGGCTTCGTTAAATGTTTTAAATTCTCCTGCTGAATATTTATACCAAGCATCTTCTTCATATCGTTGAATTTTCTCATAGCCGGAATAAATTTTATGAAGATTCTCAGATGATATTATTTTTGTATCAGCAGCAATTTGTACTTTAAATACAATGCCTTTCCCATGTGTTGGTTCACTTGAAACTTTGCCTGTTTTAGCTAAATAAAGAGGGACTTTAACTCCATTGTTATAGGCCACTATAAACGCTCCGTTAACTTTTGTCGATTCTTTTATATTTACAGCTTGTTCGTAAGTCCCTAATTTACCAACTGAATATTTATACCAACCATCTTCTTCTATAATATCAATTAACTCAGCTCCCTGATAAATACTTTTAAGTACGTTTTCTGCTAATTTCATTTTGGCAGCAGCTATCTGAACTTTATATATTATATCATCATCAATAACATCTTCGGATTGATCATGCGTTTTTGTTATTACTTCTTTAGAATCATCATATTGCAATGCAATATCTCTTGATATTTTTTCAACTGTAGTATCTTCAACAACTGATTCTTCAGCTTCTAAAACAGGTTTTTCGGTGTATAGATAATTATCCCAGGTATTTCTTATGCTTGATGAAGATAATGAATCAGAATAAATTAATTCGCGAAAAGAATTTAATGTAAACAATGCAGACAATGAGTCTTCTTGATTAATATAATCCTTATATGCTTGTAAAAGTTCCTGGTTTATATCAACATCTACATCTGACACTGAACCGGAAACCTCCTGAGTTTTACTTACAACACTTGTTTTACCGGTATAAATATCAATTAGCTGTTTTTGCTTATTTATACCTTCTTTTTCAAATTCTTGCGCTTTACTTAATTTAGCAAAACGATTATCTTTTTTATTTTTATCAATTTGATAAGCTTCATTTCTTAATACTTCTGCTTTATAGAACAATTCACCTGCTTGTTCTTCTAAAAGTTTTACCTCAGGAGGTATAGAATTCTGAATTGAAAATTTAGATTTTAATTCCGGAATAATCTTTTTATAAACATTGTATTCTAAAAAATTGGCTTCCTTTTGCAGTTTAAAAGCACTTAATTGATTATCAATAGCTTTTTCTTTAAGTTTTTTAAATTTTTTTGTGTTTTCAGAATCCGTAGTTTCATATTCAGCTATTTCAGAATATAATGAATTCGCTTTATCATTCTGCTCCTGTGCTTCGTAATTTAATTTCTGTGCTTTTTCAAGCTTTTTTTGATCTTCTTTATCATCAGGGAAGTCTTGATTTGTGAATCCCATCAATAAAAATACTGATGAAATTATCCAAATTATAAAGTAGTATTTCTTTGGCTGATCCATTTTAATACAAATAGTTCTATTTCAAAAATGTAAAAGTGGTTTTAAATAATTAAAAATTATTTAAATTTTGTTCTAAATCTAATTTAAACACACTAAAGACGCAACTAAAATATGAATTTTACTGAAAACTATCAACAAAAGGTAACATATATCACCTAATTATTTGACATTAATAAAACTTAAGATTTTCGATGTAGCACCTTTTCTTTCATTAACATATTTTTCTGAAATTTTTCCTGCAAGTGTAATGTTCCCCTTATTTTCTATTAAAAAATCAAATTTGCTTTTTAACTCCTCAGAATTTGAAATCAAACAGGCCCCTCCTAATTTTTTTAGGTCAACTGCCTCCCTGAATTTTTCATATACGGGTCCAAAAATAATTGGCATCCCAAATGTAGCTGCCTCAAGAATATTGTGTATCCCTTTGCCAAATCCACCTCCAATATACGCAATTTGTCCATACTTGTATATTGATGATAACAGACCAATACTGTCAATAATTAAAACATCAGCGTTTGAAACATTCTCTTCATTAGCTTCAGAGAATTTCATTACAATTTTCTCTTTCGAAACAGATTTAATAATTCTATTTATGTTTTCTTTATGAATTTCATGAGGTGCTATAATCACTTTAAAGCGTATATCACTTTCATTAAAATATTTGATTAGAATATCTTCATCGGGTTTCCAGGTACTTCCGGCAACAATTACTAAATTATTTTTTACAAATTTTTCAATAAGGGGTAAATCTTTAGATTGTTGAGTAATTGCAAATACCCTGTCGAATCTTGTATCTCCGGTTACAGTAACATTATTAATATATATTGTATTAAGTAGATTTTTAGATTCTTCATTCTGTACGAAAAAGTGAGTAAACCAAGCCAGCATTTTTCTTGACTTTACAGCATACTTCTTAAAAAATCTTTGATTTTTTCTAAAAATACCTGAAACCAAATAAAGGGGAATCTTTCTTTTCCAAATCTCATGTAAAAAGAAATACCAGAATTCATATTTTATGAAAAAAACAAATTCGGGATTTACAATATTTAAGAATCGTTTAGCATTTCGGGGAGTATCTAAAGGCAAATAAAATATAAAATCTGCTTTTTCATAATTCTTTCGAATCTCATAACCAGAAGGGGAATAAAAGGTTAGAAGAATTTTATAATCGGGATATTTTTGTCTAAAAGATTCTATTACAGGCCTGCCTTGTTCAAACTCTCCTAACGAAGCACAATGAAACCATGCTATTTTATCATTAGAATGAATCTTTTTACTTAATTCTTTAAAAATCTTTTTTCTTCCTTTAATCCACAATTTTGCTTTCGGATTAAATAATGAAGCAACAGTTACTAAAATGTAGAAAATTCTAATTCCAAAGAGGTATAAAATGGTCATAAAAACAAGATTTTAAAGGTGTACCACAAATTTCCCTAATCACTTAATAACTTTATAATCTTGTATGTTATCTTTGTGAATTCTTGGTGTTTTAGTGTCTTGGTGGCTAATATTTCCTGCCACTAAGGCTCAAAGACTCTAAGATACACAAAAAGGAAATTTGTCATACACCCGATTTGAAACCTGTCAACAAATTTAATGGTCAAAAATTGTTTTTAATAAGATTTTTAAATATAAATTCTTTTTTGTTTTTATTTTCCTGACTTACAGCTTATTACCATTGATATTAAAAGGAAATGTAAAAACAAAAATGAGATATCTGCATAAAAAAGCTAATAAATATCATGTTTTTTATTGTTTTTTAAAGATTTTTTATATTTTTAGGCTTCAATATGGATTTCTTGATACCCTAATCCTAAAATTTAAACCCAAAGGTCTTCATCTAAAGAAGGCCTTTTTTTTTTAAAAATTTGACTCCATATTTTTCAACATTTCCAAATATTTTCCGTTCTTTAATTACTTATATTTAACCTGAATAATTTAGGTTAGACTACTAAATTTACAATTTTGCGAAAAGCAACTATTTTAATATTTGTTTTATTAATTAGTTTAACTGCGAAAACACAAGAACAGAGAAATTTTCGCATTAAATCATTTTATTGTACAACAGATACTATCTTTTTGGATTCATTAAGTATTATTCCGGGTTCAGAAATTATCCTGGATAAAACCAAGTCTGTTATTCCAGATTCTGCTTATACTATAAATTATACAAAAGCCTTATTAGTTCCATCAAAATTTTTAATGAAAAACAAGTCTGTTATTCATGTGACATTTCGGGTATTTCCTGTTAACTTTTCGGAATCATTTTACCGAAGGAAGAAAGAAGAAACTATTATTGTTGGACCAGTATTAGCCAAAGCAACAACAAATCAAATTAATGCTCAAAACAGTTTTTTTTCAGATAATCAGTTAAATAAGAGAGGAAGTATAGCCAGAGGAATAACTATTGGCAATAACCAGGATGCTGTAATAAATTCAAACCTTAATCTTCAAATATCGGGAAAGATAAGTAATGACATGCACATTTTAGCTGCCATTTCGGATGAAAATATACCTATTCAGCCCGATGGAAATTCACAACAAATACATGATTTTGATAAGGTTTTTATCCAACTATATAATAAAAGAACAAAATTAATTGCCGGAGATTTTGAAATCTATAAACCCAAGGGATATTTCATGAATATTAATAAAAAAGCCCAGGGAGGATTATTAAACACCAAGTTTGAAAGTAAAAAAAACGAATCAAATAGTTTTGAAACTACAATAAGCGGAGCCGTTACAAAGGGCAAATATTGTCGAAAGACATTTCAAGGACAGGAAGGAAATCAAGGACCTTACAAATTAACCGGATGTGAAAACGAACAATATATTATTGTTTTAGCAGGAACAGAAAAAGTATATATTGATGGGAAGATGCAAACCAGGGGTAAAGAATATGATTATATAATTAACTACAACACCGGTGAAGTTACTTTTACTGCCAACAAACCAATAACTAAAGATTCCAGAATTTCTGTTGAATTCGAATATTCAGAAAGAAGTTACGCCAGGTTTTTAATTTACAGCGCCAATGAACTAAGAACACAAAACGGTAAGTTTTGGTTAAATATCTATTCAGAACAAGATAGTAAAAATCAAGCTATAAACCAGGATCTGACTAATGGACAAAAACAACTACTTTCAGAATCGGGCGATAACATTGAAAATGCTTTTGTACCAAATATTGATAGTGTCGATTTCAGAAATGATTATGTTTTATATACCAGAAAAGATACAATTGTAAATAGTGTCAGTTATGAGATTTACGAATACTCAACAAATCCTTCCCTTGCAATTTACCAGGTTGGTTATAGCTTAGTTGGCGAAAATAAAGGTAACTATATACAAATCCAGAATTCGGCTAACGGGAAAGTTTTTGAATGGATTGCCCCTGTTTTGGGGATCCCACAAGGTAATTACGAACCTGTTCGTTTATTAATTGCTCCTAAAAAGCAACAGATGGTTAGTATTGGTGGAGAATTAAAATTAAACAACACTACCAATACAAATTTTGAATTTGCTTTAAGTAATTATGATTTGAATACTTTTTCGACTAAAGATGCTGCTGATAATACCGGATATGCACTAAAACTAAATGTTTTAAAAAGTATTTTAAAATCAGATACAATTAAGAACTCATTAAAAACAGCCATTTCGTATCAACTAATAAATAAATATTTTACATCTATTGAAAGATTCCGAACAGTTGAATTCGAAAGAGATTGGAACATACAAACACCGTTTGTACAGGACGAACATTTTGCGGAAATTGATTTGTTCTATCGGCATAAAAATTCTATTTATAGCAATTATGGATTTGGATTATTATCAAGTAATGTGGATTATACCGGCTACAAGCAACAATTAAATACGTCAATAAACAAGTCCGGTTTTGCTTTTAATTTTAATTCCAGTTTATTAACCTCTGATACTGAAATAAATAATACCCAATTCGTCAGATATTTAGCCGGTTTATCTAAATCTTTTAAAAATATTGAACTCGGATTTGAAAATGAGTTAGAACAGAATAAATGGAATAATAATCAAACAGACAGTTTATTGAAAAATAGTTTCAGCTTTTCATCGTATCGATTTTATATCCAAAATCCTGATTCGACAATAAACAAATATTCATTAAGTTATAAATTAAGAAATGATTATCTGCCTACAGACAACAAACTCATGCAAAGCACAAAAGCAGAAGATTTCCAGATTGGATTTAGTCTGTTAAAAAATCCATCCAGCATATTAAAAACAAATGTTACATATCGAAAATTAGAAATATCAGACACAACTATATCACAGGAAAAAGGAGAAAATACTATTACAGGACGAATTGATTATAATCTACGGATTTTTAAAGGAGCAATTTCATCCTTAACATTTTACGAAGCAGGTTCCGGTCTCGAACCAAAAAGAGAATACTCATATCTTAAAGTATCAACCGGACAAGGAATTTATAAATGGGAAGATTATAACAACAACGGAATTGCAGAATTAGACGAATTTGAAATTGCACAATTTCAAGACGAGGCAAACTATATTAGAATTTACTCGCCCGGCAATGAATATTTAAAAACATATAAGAATGAATTTAGCCAAGTGCTTAACATAAGACCAGAGGTGATTTGGAAATCAAAAAAAGGATTTAAAAAAATATTATCAAAATTCTCCAACAGTTTTGCTTTTCAAACAAATCAAAAATCAACAAATAAAATACTGGAGCACAGTTTAAATCCCTTTTATCTAAAATCAGACGACAGTACTGTTATCAGTTTAAATCAAAGTATTAGAAATATTTTTTCGTTTAATCGATCCGGTTCTAAATTTGGAGCAGATTACATCTATCAAGAAAATACAAACAAAATATTATTATCCAATGGGTTTGATACACGTGAAAAATATTTGCATGGATTTAAGTTAAGGTGGAAATTCGTCCAGGATTTCAATTTTCAATATTATTTTGAAATTGGGAATAAAAAATATGAATCGGAGTTTTTTAGTTTAAAAAATTATCAAATTGAAAATATGACAAACGAACTTAAGATTCAGTATCAACCCGGATTTCAAACTAAAATTGAGTTAAACTACAGCTATTCTGATAAAAACAATAAGTTATTAACTGAGAAAAGTGAAAATCATAAAATTGGAACCGAGATAAATTATTCTATTGCTAAAAAAGGGAATTTGCTTATTAAAGGTAATTATCTGAATATTAACTATAATTCTGATCCGAATACATCAATCGCCTATGAAAT
Source organism: Bacteroidales bacterium (assembly GCA_030600865.1). Classification (GTDB taxonomy): domain Bacteria; phylum Bacteroidota; class Bacteroidia; order Bacteroidales; family UBA12077; genus UBA12077. Next base: position 10,968 of record JAUVUS010000033.1, read on the forward strand.
GTTACAAGGTCTAAAACCAGGACATAATGCTACATGGAGTTTAATGATTCAAAGAAAACTGGCAGGATATCTCGAAATGAACATAATATATAACGGACGAGTTTCAGAAAATATAAAGACTATTCATACCGGAAGTCTTCAGTTAAGAGCCTTCTTCTAACTAAAATGCTGCCATCAATAAATCAATATCTTTAAATGGAATACCAAAATGATTTCCAATTCTGGTATTTGTTAATATCCCATTATAAATGTATACTCCGTGCCTTAACCCAAGGTCGTCTTTAAGATGCTTCTGAACACCTCCGGCATCGGCAATACTTAACAATAATGGATTAAAAACATTACTCAAAGCAATAGAAGCGATGATGAAGATACATCAGTATATAATGC
>JAUVUS010000357.1 GCA_030600865.1 Bacteroidales bacterium
GAGGCCCTTGACAGGGAGAAGGAAAATTGGGAAAAAGATCTTGTAAAAAACCGTGAAACTGTTTCTGAAGAAGAAGTTGCCGAAGTTGTTGCAATGATGACAGGTGTTCCTGTACAACGTATAGCACAAGCCGAGGGAACTCGCTTATTAAAAATGGGTGACGAATTGAAAAAGAACGTTATTGGACAGGACGAAGCCATAGTAAAAATTGTAAAATCTATTCAACGAAACCGTGCAGGATTAAAAGATCCTAACAAACCAATTGGTTCATTTATATTTTTAGGTCCAACAGGCGTTGGAAAAACCCAATTGGCAAAAATACTTGCACTTTACTTATTTGATAATGTTGAGAATCTTATCCGAATGGATATGAGTGAATATATGGAAAAATTCTCTGTGTCGCGATTAGTTGGTGCTCCTCCGGGATATATTGGTTATGAAGAAGGTGGACAGTTGACCGAAAAAGTACGTCGAAGACCATATTCTGTAATTTTATTTGATGAGATTGAAAAAGCACATCCTGATGTATTTCACTTATTGCTTCAGATTATGGATGAAGGTCAACTAACTGATAGTCTTGGACGTAGAGTAGATTTTCGAAATACTATTATCATTATGACTTCTAATATTGGTAGCCGACAGTTGAAAGATTTCGGTACAGGCGTTGGTTTTTCTACCAGGGCAAAACAAGAATCGTCTAGTCATCATGCAAAGAGTGTAATTCAAAATGCACTTAAACGTTCATTTGCTCCTGAATTTATCAATCGTTTAGATGATATCATAATATTCAACTCATTGAATAAAGAACATATTTATCAAATTATCGATATTGAACTTAAAGGATTATTTAGCAGGGTTAATGATTTAGGATATGATATTAAATTAACAAACGCTGCTAAAGATTACGTCGCAGATAAAGGTTTTGATCCTGATTTTGGTGCTCGTCCACTAAAAAGAGCAATTCAAAAGTATCTTGAAGATCCTATGGCAGAGGCAATTCTTAAATCTTCCTTAAAACAAGGTGACATCCTTCTTGTTGATTACGATAAAGAGAAAGAAGAGATTGTTATCAATACTAAAAAAAATAATAAACCTGCCCGCCTGTCTGCCGACAAGGCAGGTCCGGCAGGCGGGAAAGGTAAATCAAAAGAAAAAGAGTCTGAATAACTTATTAAAAAAGCCTTACTTCGATTGTTACAAGTAAGGTTTTTTTATTCTATTTCACCTATTAAATCAAAATCATCGGCGCTTTTTATTCTGACATTATAAAAGCTACCAACACGTAATTTCTTATTTTCAGGTTTTACAATTACTTCATTATCAACGTCAGGTGAGTCAAACTCTGTTCTTCCAATATAATAATCGCCCTCTTTCCTATCAATTATAACTTTATATAAATCTCCTATCTTTTTATTATTTAAGTCATTAGATATCTCTCTTTGCACCTCCATGATTTTATCCATACGGGATTGTTTTATTGAGAAAGGAATATCGTCTGTAAAATTCTCAGCTGAATATGTATTTTCTTCTTCTGAATAAGTAAACACTCCCAGCCTGTCAAATTGAGCAAATCGAATAAATTCAAGAAGTTCGTTAAAATCTTCATCTGTCTCTCCGGGATGACCAACTAATAAGGTTGTTCGTAAAGCCATTCCCGGAATTTCTTTTCTAAAATAATTAATCAAATCATAAGTCTGTTCTTTTGTTATTCCACGGCGCATATCCTTCAAAATTTTATCGCTAATATGTTGAACCGGAATATCCATGTATTTGCAGATATTCGATTTTGATTTCATGACTGAAATAACTTCTTTAGGAAATTTTGCCGGAAAGGTATAATGTAATCGAAGCCATTTTAAACCCTTAATATCGGATAGTTTACCAATTAATTCGGCTAGTTTGAATTCCTTGTAAATGTCTATACCATAATATGATAAATCCTGTGCAATAAGAATAATTTCTTTAACTCCCTGGCTTATCAAAAATTCCGCCTCTCTTATTAATTCATCTATTGGTCTGGATCGGTGTTTACCTTTAATTAACGGGATAGCACAAAATGAACATGTTCTGTCGCATCCTTCAGAAATTTTTAAATATGCATAATGTTTTGGGGTGGTCAATAATCTTTCTCCAACAAGCTCTTCTTTATAATGCCCTCCAATTGATTCAATGAGTTCTTTAAGATCATAAACTCCGAAATATTTATCTACAACAGGTATTTCCGTCTCTAATTCTTGCTTATATCTCTCCGAAAGACATCCAAAAACCAAAAGTTTTTCAATCTTATTCGTATTTCTTAAATTTTCAAATTGTAAAATTGTTTCTATTGATTCTTGTTTAGCATCATTTATAAACCCACAGGTATTAATTATAACTATATCGGATGGTTTATTTGAATCGTGTGTAACTCTAAACCCATTCGACTCCAACTGCCGCATTAAAGACTCAGAATCAACCAGGTTTTTTGAACAACCTAATGTTATTATGTTTACCTTCTTTATACCTTTTGTTTTCATAATAAATAATAAAACCTGATGGTTTACCCAACAGGCTTATTTACATTTTAAATATTCTATTTTATTTCGAAAATAACGAATCAACAAATTCTTTTTTATTGAATATTTGAAGATCTTCTAAACCTTCCCCAATTCCAATATATTTCACCGGTATTTTAAATTGATCGGAAATACCAATGGCTACACCGCCTTTAGCTGTTCCATCCAGCTTTGTTAATGCAAGGGCAGTAACATCTGTAACATTTGTAAACTGCTTAACTTGCTCAAACGCATTTTGTCCGGTTGAACCATCAAGTATAAGTAAAATTTCATGCGGTGCATCAGGTATCACTTTTTGCATTACTTTCTTTATCTTACCAAGCTCATTCATTAGATTTACTTTATTGTGCAAGCGCCCGGCGGTATCAATTATTACTATATCAGCATTATTTACTTTTGCCGACGATAAAGCGTCATAAGCCACAGAAGCCGGATCGGAACCCATTTTTTGTTTTACAATAGGTACGCCAACTCTGTCGGCCCAAATTGTTAACTGATCAACAGCTGCAGCTCTAAAGGTGTCGGCAGCGCCTAAATATACTTTTTTACCTGAATTCTTAAACTGATAGGCTAACTTTCCAATAGTCGTGGTCTTCCCTACTCCATTAACACCCACTACCATAATAACATAAGGGCCATTATTTGAACTAAATGACAAATCAATCTCTTCAGCATTATTTTCTTCTAATAATAATGCTATTTCTTCTTTCAGAATATTATTTAATTCGTCTGTTCCAAGATATTTGCTGTGAGATACACGTTCCTCAATGCGTTCAATTATTTTTAATGTAGTATTTACGCCAACATCCGAAGATATCAAAACCTCTTCGAGCTTATCAAGCACTTCATCATCTACCTTAGATTTACCAACTACCACACGCGATAACTTTTTAAAAACACTTTCTTTTGTTTTCTCCAGTCCTTTGTCAAGAGTTTCCTTTTTCTCTTTTGAAAAAATTCCAAACGTACCCATTGAATTTATTTTATCTAATTTTATGGTTATCAGCTGCTAAATTTAATACAAAATAGTGAATGCATAAATAAAAAAAGCCTTCTTTTAGAAAGAAAGCTTTTTATATATGATATTTTTGAGTGAATTATTTCTTAGCAAAAAATTCTTTAATCTTATCATTATGCACC
>JAUVUS010000390.1 GCA_030600865.1 Bacteroidales bacterium
AAATCAAATTGAATATTTAACTTATGAACTTATAAATATTATGTATCATGAAAAAGCTTATTACATTGCTATTGTTTTCTATATTTATTCAGGCAAATGCACAAGAGTTTACCTATAAAGAAAAGAAGGAGCTTAAAGGTTATTCTGATTATATTATGGATAGTAAGTTTTCACCTTTCAGAAATTACTTTGCTTTAACAATTGGTAATAATACTCTTGAAATCTATGATAAAGACTGGAAGAAAATATTTAGTCACCAGGGAAATCCTAAATCAGTCGGAGGTCATATCTCATTCTCGCCAGATGAAAAATATTTAGCTTATGCCAAATATAAAAGTGATAATGATATTGCCATAATACGACTTAAAGATCGAAAAGTAATTCAGGTATTAAATGGTCATTCACATATTATTAATAAAGTGGAGTTTAGTCATAATGGAAGATATCTTGCCAGTGCTTCTTCTGATGAAACAGTTTGTATATGGAAATGGGAAAACGAGCAAATGGTCCTACTTCAAAAATTTACTTATGAAAATGCTGTTATGGGTGTAAGTTTCAATTACAATGATAAGTATTTACTAACTGGTGGTAATGATAAGATGATTCATTTGTATAAAAATAATAATGATAAGTATATACTTTCTGATACCATTCCCGATTTAAAATATTGGGTATATGATGTTTGCTTTCATCCATCTGTAAATGAATTTGTTACTTCCTCACAGTATGAAGTCAGAAGATATAATATAAATAAACAAAAAATATTATTTAAAGATAGTTTAAAGATTCGGGTTAACAGATCGCTTAAATACAATTCTACGGGTGAATATTTGGTGTTTGGAAGGTATCAGGATCTTGTTATTTTAAAAGTAGATAACGATAATATGCTTGAATATGAAAGTATATACCGACACAGTGATTATGTATTTGGTGGAACATTTAGTGATGACGGATTATTTCTTACATCGTTCAGCTCAGATAAATCATCAATTGTATGGGAGTTAACAGGAGTAGAACCTTCGCGCAAATCATTAATTACAGATTATATGGATGGCAAATTAACTTCGGCCCAAAAAATAATATTAACATCCGAAGTAATTGAAAATATTTTAAACAAATTAGAACGAAAATTAACCGCACCACGCGATGAATTTGAAACAACAATTCAATATTCTGAAAGAAGAGAAAATCTAAAATCTGAAGTTTTAGCTCAGTTACAATATCATACCGAAAAGCATTACAATTTAAAATCTAAGCCAGGAGGAAAAATTGAAATTCCAATTGCAAGGTTAATAGGATATAATGCCGACTTGCAAATATATAAAATACGATTTTTGGAAACTGATGCCGGTATTAAAATATCAACTGAAGATGCAAAATCATTTAAACTCAATTGGGAAAAAGCTTATTTGCAGGCAAATAAAGTGAAAAATAAAGATGGTAAATCATTCGAGTATTCCAATTTTGAAATGGTTCATCCTGTCAGTAAAAAAATATTTTCTGTTACGCCTGTTGAAAATCCGTTTCACCTTGTAAAGCGTAACCGAAATGTTGATATTCAAAAGGGTAGAGCAGAATCGGATATTGCTAAAGCAGAGAAAAAAGCTGTTGGAGAAGACGTATTAGGTGTTGATCGTGCATTAATATTCGCAACTAACATTTACGACTCATTTTCGGAACTTGTTAATCCTGTTATTGATGCAAGCACAGTTGCTGAAGAATTGCAAACAAACTATTTTGTTGGAACGGAACTTATTGTAAATCCGACATTGAAAGAAGCAATAGAAAAGATTCGTGAGTATGCAAAATTAGAATACAGCAAAAACGATAACTTATTAATATTTTTTGCCGGGCATGGAATTTATGATGAAGTTTTTAAAGAAGGATACATAATATCTCGCGATTCGAAATCAGATGATGTGGCAAAAACTTCGTATTTGTCACATTCTAATCTACGAACAATGATAAATAATATTCCATGTAATCATATTTTATTAGTAATGGATGTATGTTTCGGTGGTACATTCGATCCCTTAATTGCAACAAGAAGTCGGGCAGCAGATATGTATACCGAGGTGACAAATGAAGAGTTTATTCAACGTAAAAAGAAATATAAAACCCGCCTATATCTAACTTCAGGCGGTAAAGAATATGTTCCCGATGGTCGACCGGGACATCACTCTCCGTTTGCACGTAAATTTTTAGAAGCATTGCGAAATTATGGCGGAAATGACGGAATATTAACTATAAATGAAATTATTCAATACGTAGAAAAAGTAGAACCACAACCGCAATTTGGCGAATTTGGCAATAATGAACCGGGAAGTGATTTTATTTTGTTAGTTAAATAGTTTCCAATTTAACATTTTTGGGAATATGAATTTATTTAAAGCAATTTTAAAAATAATTATATGCTTTTTATTAAGTATCTTTAGTTTAAATCTTAATGCGCAATGTATAGAGTTCTCAGGTGGAGTTAACAGAAACAGTTTTTATGATTATCAGAAGAATGAAGGACATTTTAAAGCTATATATACTTCTGATTTTGGATATTCTATCGGAGTAGGTGTTAATGATATTCTACAAAAATCGATTCCTCTTAAATTTGGTATTAGATTGGATAATTATAAAGGTAAGTTTTACACTACTGATGGTGGACTAGGTGGTGCATCTACTACTGAAGCTAATGTTGAAAAAAACACAATTGGAATAGAATTATATCCGCTAAACATTAAAATATTTAATAAGATTAGATTAAATTTTGGTGTCGAATTTAGTGTTTTACTTAATGAAACTACAACGGGTTATAAATCTTCCTGGAAAATGTTTGAGCCATCTATAATATTAGATGTTAATATGACAAATATTCATAAAAATTATTATTATGGATTTTGTGGACAATTAAGTTATGAGTTCAATATTATTCAAAATTGGTATTTATCTCCACAATATAGATTCTACTGGGGTCTGTCAGAAGAGTTTGTTAACGTAGAAGCACGTATACTATCGTATCGTCACAATTTTGAAATGGTAATTGCAATGCACATAAATTAACATATAAGGATATTAATTAGTGGAATAAACTTTTCTGCTTTATTGCTCCTTCATGTTCAAGTAACCACTGCTTTTTCAATAATCCACCGGCATAACCTGTTAAACTTCCATCATTCCCAATTACCCTGTGGCATGGTATTATAATAGGTATGGGATTCTTTCCATTTGCCGAGGCTATAGCACGTATTGCTTTTTCATTACCAAATTGTTTCGAAAGCTCAAGATATGAAATAGTTTTAC
>JAUVUS010000046.1 GCA_030600865.1 Bacteroidales bacterium
AATAGTCCATACTGGCAAAACATAAAAATTACTATAAAAATGGTAGTTGCCACTGATGAAGCAGTTCTAATTGCCCAAAATAATCTGACAAGTATGTTGGCAAATATGCGTGTTAATTTGAGTACTGAAGTACTAGTTTCAAAAGGAGAAATTTTCTGGGATATCCTAAAGAGAGAATCTTCTGAAAGTGATATAGTAATGTTAGGTTTAAAAGCCCCGGATGAAAACTTCGGAGATTATTTTGAAAAACTCAAAGAAGATACAAAAGATTTAAATAAGAAAATATTTGTTCTGGCTTCTCAGGATATTGAATTTAAGGATGTTTTAAGTTAAAAAAAGCGCACCTAAACAAGTACGCTTTTCAAATATTTTTAGAAATATTTACATACAATGTAAATATTTCATAACTAATTCTCTTAGCTCATCTTCTTTTCCATATAATCTTTCACTTAAATCTTTATCTTCATAAGATTTAAGTTTTTTAGCTATTTGGTCAATACTTCCAGCAGGAAATATTCCTTTCTTTTCGAAAAATTCTCTTTTTTCAATTAATTTATCTGCAGATTCCCAACAAGATTGTGGCAGACATTCTAATTTTGCTAATTTGTCTTTATGCGCATCATCAAAAATGTTAACATCCATGTACAATTTTTCGGCCATTTCTAATGCATCAGGCATTTCTAAACCATGCTGAGCAGCTACAATTATACCTGCCATATATTGATAAATATCAGCTGAACCATCACCTGACCTTATCTCAACAGTTTGTTTTCCCGGAACATAAGGAATAACTCCCGTTTCCTGTGGATTGGCATCTTTTATCATACTTGTATCGGCAATCCATCCAAGCGGAACTCTAACCAGAACGGAACGGTTACTGTCGCCCCAGCAAATATTTGTTGGAGCTTCCTGATGTGGAACTAAACGCAAATACGATGTTGGAATGGTATTCCCAAAAGCGGTTAGTGGTGAGGCAAGATCCAATATGCCAGCAATCATCTTCCTGGCTACATCACTTAATTTATTACCCTTAACCATAATATTTTCACCATCTTTTTCTAATTGCATGTGAATATGAAGTCCGCTACCGGCTTTACCTACAGTAATTTTTGGAGCAAAACTAATATTTACACCATACTCATCGCCAAGCATTCTTAATATCCATTTTGCAATTACTAATTGATCAACTGCATCCTGAGGATCAACAGGAAGAAATTCAATTTCTTGTTGTTCAAAAAGCTCATCACCACTAATAAAATTTCCGACTTCAGAATGTCCATATTTAATTTGACCACCACATTGAGAAATTAAACTCATTGCATCTTTTCTGATATGCCCGTTTTTAGTGAAAGGCGGAGATGCATGATACCCTTTTTGATCAACACCGGGATACATATCTTCTTTCTCGCTTACAACATAATATTCCAGCTCTCCCATTGCTTTGAAATCGTAACCTGTTGATTTACGGAATTCTTCAATTGCTTTTTTCAAGATATGTTCAGGTGCACTTTCCAATGGTAATCCATCACGAGTATAAAAACTGCACAAAATATCTAATGTTGAATACTCCGAAAATGGATTAACAAATGCAGTTTTAAAACGTGGAATTACATACAAATCACTTGAGCCGGCTTCGATATATGAAAATAAACTTGAACCATCAACACGTTCACCTGTTGATAATAAATCTTCTAAATGCTGCTTACTATTAATAACAAAGTTTAATGATTTTAATTTACCATCTTCGCCAACATAGCGAAAATTGACCATTTCAATATCGTTCTCTTCAATAAAATAAATAATATCCTGACGTGTAAATTGCGATGCTGGTTTTTTAAGAAACTGAACCAAAGGGTTCGGGTTCAACCTGATTTCTAATTCTTTCATATTGTAGTTTTTATCATTTTAAAAGGACTACTAAACTAATGAGAAATCTTTAAAAAATTATAGCTTGTGGCTTTTTTTAATTATGTTTATAAATATAAAATCTATTATTATCTGATTATCAGCCTAAAAGTTTAATTATTTTAATCCGGCAATTCGTTCCTCTAAAACTTTAATTTTAGCTTCAGCATCATCTCTCTTTTGCTTTTCAATGTTTACAACCTTTTCAGGAGCATTCTGAACAAAACGTTCGTTACTCAGTTTTTTCATTGCAGTTGCCAAAAATCCTTTATTGTATTCCAACTCATCGTTCAGCTTTTTTAATTCTTCTTCAACATCTACCAAATCACCCAACTCAATATAAAACTCAGTAGATTTTACCATAAAAGAAACGGCACCATCAATTTTGGTTTCTGTATTTTCAATAGATGAAAGGTTTGCCATCTTTGTTACACAAGAACCATATTCTTTACTATATTCACCCTTAACTTTTAACGACAGAATTTCTTTTTGAGCTATATTGTTTTCATTACGTACATTACGTACTCCGGAAATGATTTCTTTAATTCGTTCGAAAGTTTCAATGATTTTTTTATCAAATGATTTTGCCTCCGGCATTTTCTCAATCATTAAACTTTCTCCATCTTTACGCTCTTCCATCAATTGCCAAATTTCTTCAGTAATAAATGGCATAATTGGGTGAAGTAATTTTACAAGAATATCAAAAAACTCAAGTGTTTGTTCATACGATTTTTTATCAATAGGCTTTTGATAAGCTGGCTTTACCAATTCCAGGTACCATGATGAAAACTCATCCCAGAACAATTTGTAAACAGCCATTAAAGCATCCGATAATCTAAACTTTTCGTAAAGATTATTGATGTTTTTGATTTCGCTATTTAATCTATGTCTAAACCATTCAATAGATTTTATGGATGATTCCGGTTGTTCTATAGTTTCATCTACTTTCCAGCTTTTCACCAAACGGAATGCATTCCATATTTTATTCCCAAAATTTCGTCCCTGTTCAGTTAAACTTTCATCGAAAAGCAAATCACCGCCAGCAGGCGAACACAAAAGCATTCCAACCCTTACGCCATCGGCACCGTATTTTTTCATTAATTCAATTGGATCTGGTGAATTACCCAGGGATTTTGACATTTTACGACGTAATTGATCACGAACGATGCCTGTTAAATAAACATTCTTACACGGCTTTTCGTTTTTATATTCATAGCCGGCCATTATCATCCGTGCTACCCAGAAAAAAAGAATTTCCGGTGCAGTAACAAGATCGTTTGTAGGATAATAATAGTTATAATCTTTATTATCGGGATCGTTAATTCCGTTAAATACAGAAATCGGCCATAACCAGGATGAAAACCATGTATCTAAAACATCTTCGTCCTGTCTTAAATCATTTATTGTTAAATTTTGATTTCCTGATTTTTCTTTTGCCAGCTCAACAGCTTCATCAGCCGTATTTGCAACAACATAGCCACTCTCAGGCAAATAATATGCAGGTATTCGCTGTCCCCACCATAACTGGCGAGAAACACACCAATCCTTTACATTTTCCATCCAGTGTTTGTGAGTGTTTTTATATTTTGCCGGATGAAACTGAATATTATCATTCATCACATTTTCTAATGCCGGTTTAGCTAAATTTCCCATTTTCAAGAACCACTGCATTGAAAGTTTCGGTTCAATAGCAGCATCAGTTCTTTCCGAATATCCAATTTTATTCACGTAGTCTTCAATTTTTACAATATGTCCGGCTTCCTCCAAATCTTTAACAATAAGTTTTCTTGCTTTAAATCGATCTTCGCCAATATAAAGTTGAGCACTTTCATTCATTGTTCCATCATCATTGAAAATATCAATCGATTCAAGATTATGTTTATCTCCTATTTCGTAGTCGTTAATATCATGTGCCGGTGTAATTTTTAGTGCCCCTGTGCCAAATTCCTTATCAACATATTCATCTTTAATGATCGGCACAGAACGACCTATCAAAGGAACCAGCACTTTTTTATCGTGCAGGTTTTTAAATCTCTCATCTTCGGGATGAACACAAATAGCAGTATCTCCTAAAATAGTTTCAGGGCGGGTTGTCGCAATAGTAACAAAACCATCTTCTCCTTCAATTTTGTAACGAACATAATATAATTTCGACTGAACTTCTTTGTAATTTACTTCTTCATCAGAAACTGCTGTTTTTGCCTGGGGATCCCAATTTACCATACGAACTCCCCGATAAATCAATCCTTTATTATACAAATCGACAAAAACTTTAATAACACTTTCCGACATATCATCATCCATGGTAAATTTTGTACGATCCCAATCACAAGATGCTCCAAGCTTTTTTAATTGTTCCAAAATAATACCACCGTGTTTCTCTTTCCATTCCCATGCATGATCAAGAAATTCTTGTCTCGACAAGGTATTTTTATCAATACCTTCATCCTTTAGTTTAGCAACAACTTTTGCTTCTGTAGCAATAGATGCATGATCAGCTCCCGGGACCCAACAAGCATTCTTCCCTTGCATACGAGCGCGACGGACCAAAATATCCTGAATCGTATTATTCAACATATGGCCCATATGTAAAACACCCGTAACGTTTGGTGGCGGAATTACAATGGTATATGGTTCTCTGTCATCAGGTTCAGAATGAAAAAAATCTTTTTCCATCCAATATTTATACCACTTATCCTCTGTTAATGACGGATCGTATTTTGCGGGAATTTCCATTTCTATGCTATTTCTATTATTTATTCTACTTTATTTCATTTTGAAAAGTCTGTAAAAATATAAATTTATTCCCGAAATTCTTTTCTTTGCGACCAGAATCACAATCAATTTTAAGATAAATATTTAATAACATATTTAAATTTGCCAATAAAAACTAACTTTGTGTGTTACTTAAAAAATAGCAACAATGAAAAAAATACTAATTAGCTTATTATTTGTTAGTCTTGTGGTTTCTTCAGCATATTCACAAAAGGAAATAAATACGAACCAGGATACTAAGGATATTCCTGAAATTTATTTCGAAAACACAACACACGATTACGGAAATATTGAATACAGTAGTGATGGTTTATGTGAGTTTGTGTTTAAAAATACAGGTAAGGAACCATTATTATTAACAAATGTAAAAGCTTCGTGTGGTTGTACTACTCCAACATGGCCAAAAGAACCTATCAAAAAAGGAAAAAAAGGAACAATTGTAGTTAAATACAATACAAAAATTACCGGATCTTTTACTAAAACAATTAGAGTATATTCTAATGCTAAAACGTCTCCGGTTACTCTAAGAATCACTGGAACAGTTTCGAGAACTGTAGTTGATGAAAAAAAGACAAACAACTAATTTTATTGATTTAAAATAAATTTACCATGCCACAAATTTCACAAAAGGGACAAATGATGCCTGCATCACCAATCAGAAAATTGGTACCTTATGCAGAGGAAGCAAAAAAGAAAGGTCATAAAGTTTATCACTTGAATATTGGGCAACCAGATATTCCAACTCCTGAAGTAGCTTTAGACGCAATTAAAAATATTACCGAAAAAGTTATTGAATATAGTCACTCTGCAGGAAATGAATCATATCGTAAAGGTTTAGCAAAATATTACCAGGGAGTTGATATTGATGTTGATCATACTGAGATGTTAATAACAACCGGAGGATCAGAAGCAATTACTTTTGCATTCTTATCTACTTTAAACCCTGGTGATGAAGTAATTATTCCGGAACCATTCTACGCAAATTATAATGGATTTGCTGTTTCTGCCGGAGTAGTAGTTAAGCCAATTACATCATTAATTGAAAATGATTTTGCTTTACCTGCAATTGAAGAGTTTGAAAAATTAATCACTCCAAAAACTAAAGGAATTGTAATTTGTAATCCTAACAATCCAACCGGTTATTTATATTCAGAATCGGAATTACAACAACTTAAATCTTTAATCGAAAAATACGATTTGTATTTATATTCGGATGAAGTGTATCGTGAGTTTTGTTATGATGGAAACTCTCATTTTTCTGCAATGCATTTAAAAGGTATTGAGCAAAATGTTATTATGTTGGACTCAGTATCGAAACGTTACAGTATGTGTGGTGTTCGAGTTGGTGCTTTAGTTACAAAAAATAAAAATGTAATTAATGCTGCAATGAAATTTGCTCAGGCTAGGTTATGTCCACCATCATTCGGACAATGGGCTAGTGAAGCTGCATTAAACACACCTAGTGATTATTTCGACGAAGTTTACAACGAATATATCGACAGAAGAAACTTTATGGTTGATGCTCTTAATAAAATGGAAGGTGTTTATTGTCCAAAACCAAAAGGGGCCTTTTACACCGTTGTAAAACTTCCAATTGATGATGCCGATAAATTTGCACAATGGATTCTAGTCGAATTTGAATATAAAAAGCAAACTGTTATGGTGGCTCCGGCTACAGGATTTTATGCAACACCAGGCTTAGGTAAAAACGAAGTTCGCATTGCCTATGTTCTTAAAAAAGAAGATTTAGCCAACGCAATGGAAACTTTGGAAGCTGCTTTAAAAGCTTATCCGGGAAGAACAATTTAAAATTACTACTATTATTATTTAAAAAAACATCCGAAGTTTTAAAAACTTCGGATGTTTTTTTATATCGTACTGTTATTCAAAATCTTTATAAATCAGATATTTTTTTCGAATCTTTTTAAATTTTTCTAAATCTGATTGCCAGCTTTCTCTAATTTCAATTTCGCTCATGCCAGATTTAATTTGTTTCCGCAACAAATCCGTTCCCGCCAACTTTTCAAAGAAAGGAGTAAAAAAATTCTTCTGATCAGGAAACTTATTGTAGGAATCAATAAGCCATTGTAGATATAACCTATTCCAGCCATTTTTAGGTACAAAATCCCTTAAATCCTCCCCAAAACATTCCCGATCCTTATACTTTGGATTCTTCGACATTTCTGGGATACTCCTTGGTATAAAACTAAAATCTCCTTTCATTTCCGGATGTCCATACACTTCAAAAGGCATCATTGTTCCCCTACCTTCGCTTACTATAGTCCCTTCGAAAAAACACACAGATGGATATAACATAACAGAGTGATCACTGGTTAAATTAGGAGAAGGTTTTACTGGCAATGAAAAAGACTTGCCATGGTAATAATTCTCACAAGGAATAACTTTCAAATTGCAACTTACCCCATTCTTTAACCATTTTTCACCATTTATCATTTTGGCGAATTCACCAATAGTAAGTCCATAAACGACAGGAATTCTATGCATTCCAATAAAAGATGAGTGTTTCATATCTAAAACCGGGCCATCAATATATCCGGAATTTGGATTTGGACGATCCAACAATAATAACGGAATTCCTTGTTCTGCACATGCTTCCATTACATAGTGGAGTGTTGAAATATAGGTGTAAAATCTAACTCCGACATCCTGAATATCAAAAATGACTAAATCAACATCTGCAAGATCTTCTGATAAAGGCTTTTTATACCGACCATATAAAGACACTATTGGCAAGCCTGTTATTGAATCGGTTTCATTAGAGACTACTTCGCCGGCATCAAAATTACCTCTAAAACCATGTTCTGGAACAAACACCTTCATGATTCTTACCATCTCAATTCCTCTTGAAAGTAAAGTATCAACAAGATGTTTATCTCTAATAAAAGAAGTATGATTTGCAACTATAGCTATTTTCTTATTTTGTATTAAAGATATATACTTTTCAATTTGCTCGGCTCCTGTTTTTATCTTAAGTATTTCACTTTCTTCCGTTTGACCATAGCAATTATATGCAAAAAAGGAAATTGATAATATTACATATTTAAAATAATTCATAAAATCAGCTTATAGAAAGCCCTAAATTAATAATTTTCTTTACAAACTCAGAATAGTTCTTTTATAATTAATGATTTGCATACACAATTTTCCTAACAATACAGTGTTTTATTTTTGCTACATTTGTGGAAATCTATATAAAAAAGAAAGATTTTGAATACAGAACTTTTTATTGCTAAACGTATATTTTCAGATAAATCTGTAAAAAAGGGAATATCGCAACCTATTGTTACCATTGCTGTTATTGGCATTGCTTTAGGTTTAGCCGTAATGATTTTGTCAGTGGCAATTGTTACCGGTTTTAAATCTGAAATTAGTAATAAGGTTATAGGATTTGGTTCTCATATCCAAATTGTAAACTACGATACCAATATATCGTTCGAAACTGCACCAATAAATAAGCAACAAAGTTTTTATACAGATATTAGCGAATTGAGGGGAATTAAAAATATTCAGGAATTTGCAATAAAAGCCGGAATAATCAAAACCAAAACAGACATTCAAGGCATAGTCTTAAAAGGTATTGGTAGTAATTTCGACTGGTCGTTTTTTGACCAGAACATGGTTGATGGAGTATCTTTTAGAGTAAATGATTCTGCAAGGACAAATGACATTATTGTTTCAAATTATATTGCAAAGCTATTGAATTTAAAAGTTGGAGATAAAATAATTGCTTATTTTATTCAACAACCTCCACGCATGCGTTCATTCACTATTTCAGGTTTTTATGAAACCAACCTGGCAGAGTTCGATGAAAAATTTGCCCTAGTTGATATTAAACACATTCAAAAACTGAACAATTGGACTAATGATCAAATTAGTGGCTTCGAAGTTCTAATTGAAGATTTTTCTCAGTTAGATAAGATGACAGAAGATGTTCGTGACATTGTAGGGTTTCATTTTAATCCGGATGGAACCAAGTTGAAAGTTGTGAGCATTAAACAAAAGTATCCTCAAATGTTTGATTGGTTAGATTTAACTGATATGAATGTATGGGTAATTCTTGTATTAATGATTTCTGTTGCAGGATTTAATATGGTTTCCGGATTACTAATTTTAATTCTTGAACGTACAAATATGATAGGAATCCTTAAAGCCATTGGAACTAAAAATTGGTCTATTAGGAAAATCTTTTTATATCAATCAGGATTTTTAATTTCGAAAGGATTAATATGGGGGAATATAATTGGAATTGCAATTTGTATTTTGCAAGCTCAGTTTCAAATTTTCAAGCTCGATCCTACATCCTATTATTTAGAAGCTGTTCCTATCAATTTAAAACTCTGGCATATTCTTGCGTTGAATTCAGGAACATTAGTCATAACAGTTGTTATGCTGCTTGTACCATCATATATTATTTCTCGCTTAAGTCCTGAAAAAACCATAAGGTTTAATTAAGCATAGATCTCATTTATCACGAAATCTTTACCAAGCTCAATAAGCTTATATTAATTTATTAAAGCTGGTTCCTTGTTACTAGTTTCTGGTTTTTAAAACAAGTAACCAACAACAAGTAACGGTATATTAATTGTTCGAACATAAATTATATTCAGGTTTTATCAAAACTAAATTCTTGTTCATAAACTGTTTTAAAGTTTAAAGTTTTAATTTTATATCTCCTTTTTTTTTTACTAATTTAACGCTCTTTCTAAGCAAGCATATTTGCTTACAGCATTCTAAAAACTTACAACTTACTATGAAAAAAAATAAATCCCCTGAAACTACCGATTTTAACCCTAAACAGAATTATGAGCAAACCCAAAAGGAAATTGGATATGTACCAAGAAAGAAAGCCACTAAAGCTGATTATAAGCGAATTGGTTTTATGTCGGGATTAGAAGTTCATCAACAATTAAAAACTAAAGAAAAATTATTCTGTCATTGTCCGGCAGGCATTTTTCATGCTCATGATGATTATATTGCAGAAGTTATCCGACATATGCGCCCAACATTAAGTGAGCTTGGAGAGTATGATGGAACAGCATTAATGGAATATAAGACCCGTAAAGAAATTATATACCGTTTAAATAATAAAACGGCATGTACTTACGAAGTTGATGATACTCCTCCCTTTAAAATTGACAGAGAAGCCTTAGAATACGCATTAGAAATATCGTTGTTATGTAAGTTAAATATTGTTGGTGAAGTACATATTACACGTAAACAGTATTTGGATGGTAGTATCCCTACAGGATTTCAGCGTACTGCGATACTAGGAGTTGAAGGAGAAATTCCTTTAAAAAATAAAAAAGTAAGACTGATTCAATTAAGTATTGAAGAAGATTCATGTCGAGAGATTTCTGATATTCGTCACACTCGTATATTTAAAACCGACCGTTTGGGAATGCCACTCATTGAAACGGTTACTTACCCTGAAATGTATACTCCAGATGAATTAAAAGAAGCTGCAGAATACATCAGATTCTTAAACAGAAGTACAGATAAAGTGCGAGTAGGAAGTGGTGCCGGCCGTGAAGATGTAAATGTTAGTTGTAAAGGAGGTACACGTGTAGAAATAAAAGGTGTTTCTTACAATAAAATGATTCCTGAATTATCGCATATTGAAGCATTTCGTCAGTGGGCGCTTTTAAATATTAAAAGTAAATTAAATGATAGTGTAAA